>JBCCNE010000602.1:0-2915 GCA_039026015.1 Cyanobacteria bacterium P01_C01_bin.70
ATTCTAGTTGAGGGGGTATGAATGTGGAGATGAGTAGCCATGTCGCCCTCCTGGTTATCAACATGTAACCGTGGTGAAACATGTAACCGTGGTGAGACTTAGTAGCCAATCAACGGCTAGGGCTAGGGGTGCGGCAAGGACAACGCGATTAGTGGTGTACGGCCAACGACTACACCCGATCCCGAGGTGAGTGGCTCTAAACCATGTTCTTCAGTAATCTTATGGTGGATTGGTCACGCGATTATTCAGTTCGCAACAGGGGAGAATGTTTTTTAATGTGATGCAATATCTTTTGCCTGCCCGTTAACAGGCAACTGCATCTGTTCAGGCGTTTGTGTTCAATAAAGTCATTGGAGGCAATTAGGGCAACAGCAACTCAAGTGCAATGTGCCTGTGAATCTTGTCAGTACACCGTAAATCCTGGCGAAGCGATTGCTGAAGACGGTCAATATTACCGTTGTGGGGCCTGCTCAAACGGCCATTCTGAGGGGACATCCGGTGGCAAAACCGGCTTGGCTATCACGGCTCAGGGCTTTGCTGGCAGCAGCGATACCTGTCAGCGCATCGCTGCCTTTTACCGCCTTTCGTGGGCCCAAAACTGTTGGTGCGAGTCAGGACAGACTCTTGGGTGCTAATCAATCAGGCCTTCTTCGCGGGCGCGAATTTCCGTTTGGATGCGGATATTTTTGCCCGCTTCCGGGTAAACCTCTAGGGCATCCTGCACCTTGGTCCAATAATGGCGCACAGTGCGTTCGGCGACGTTAATTTCTTCCGCGATCGCCTTATCCTGCAGGCCTTCCTTAAAAGCCAGCCGCAGCACCGCTAACCACTCTGGCTTCACTTCAATGCCGGTGCGCATATCGCGCGGAGTATAGATCAGTCCTTTAAGCGCCCAATCTACCTTGATAAGCATTTCTTGCATGGGCAAATTTTTGTCGGCAATGGTAAAACCTCCCTGATGGGTGTCAATCGCGGGCTTGAGGCGCACCAGCGATCGCACATGGGCACTTTGCACCACGATATTCAAATCGGGATGATTGGCCAGGAGCGATCGCAGCAGTTCAATGCCGGCATCAATTTCTGACGACTCGCCCGCTGCCTTGGGAATGGAAAGATCCATCATCAATAGATCGGGCAAACCATAGGTCAGCTCCTTTAAAGCTGCTTGTGCCGTGCCCGCAGTGCGAATCTTGGCGGTGGGATAGGCTTTTTCTAAGGCCATGACAGTGCCCCCTAAGATGGCCTCATGGTCGTCTACCACCAGGAGTTTAAGTGATTCGTTGGGAGAGGTCATAGTCATTAACTCGCGTGAAGATGATCTGATGCACTAGCAGATGGGTTGTCATCCTAATTTTAGGGAAAACTGATGGGGTGGGGACGTGATGTCGCCGGTAGCCTCAGTTGAGACTGAAAAGTATTGAGTCGTGGCTGCAGGGGCTGTTGCGCCTGCAGCCACTGGGTGTGGGCCGTCGCAGGCTCGGTCTTAAACTGTAAGGCCTTGCCTCCTCAGCTGCTGCGACTGCTAGAGTCGCCGCCACTGGTAGCAGAGCTAGTTCAGCCAAGATAGAAAGCAAAGTTTTTCGCCTCAAACTCAACAGCTAAACAGACTCCAGCGGATCAGGGCGGCACTACAGGCGGCAGTGCGTCAGGCAGAAAGGGTGATTGCTGGCGATCGCAAAACTTGCTTAGCCTCATACAGCCGAGTTAAGTCGGCCACATGAGGTGCGCAATCCGCTCCTTTCGTTGCTGTGAACCACGGTAGCTTCTTTCGGGGCAGCCTCTGGACACCTTTCGGTTATTCTCCTGGCATTTTTCGGCCATCGGTTTTGGGTGCGGGGATGGGGGGATAGCATCAATATTCCGAACTCTAAAAGCGGTGTCAGAAGTGCAGGAGTAACCGCTTGATGGACTGAGCGCTGATACGATGACGTGATGACAACATGACTTGATGTGAGGAGAGCGATCGCCGTGGTGGAATCTCTGCCTGTACCTTTGCAAATTGTCCTCGATGCATTGCCCACGCTGCTGTTGGGAGCCGTAATCACCGTGCAGCTCACGGCATTTTCCGTCATTTTTGGATCCATCGGCGGCACCCTGTTGGGCATGGCCCGACTGTCTACCTTTAAGCCGATACAAATCGCCAGCCGAGTTTACATTGACTTCTTTCGAGGGACGCCGCTACTGGTGCAAATATTTTTAATTTACTTTGGCATTCCGGCGCTGGCCAACAGTCTGGGGACGACGTTTACCTTTAATCGCTTTGTCGCTGCAATCTTGGCCCTTAGCTTAAACTCAGCTGCCTATCTTGCCGAGATTGTGCGCGGCGGCATTCAGTCGATCGAAGCTGGCCAGCGAGAAGCATCTGAATCTCTGGGACTAAGTCGGCTGCAGGCCATGCGCTACGTGATTTTTCCGCAGGCTTTTCGGCGGATGATTCCGCCTTTGGGCAATGAGTTCATCACGCTGCTCAAAGACACTAGTTTGGTCGCCATTATCGGTTACGAAGAGTTGTTTCGGCGAGGACAGCTGATTGTGGCACAAAACTATCGGGCCTTTGAAATTTATATTGCTGTGGCACTGATATATCTGGTCCTGAATACGCTAGGTGCTCGGGCTTTTGTGTCGTTGGAGTATTGGACAGATCCTGTGCAAAAGTCCAAACGGCAGAAGTCAGCGGTTTTGGTCGATTCGCCAAATTTATAAGTGTTGTGAATTCCCAAGCTTAGGCTTCCTAGGGCGCGTCATCAATTAAACTCGGAAGCCTTGCGGCATAGGCATTACCGCGCCCGCTCCGCAAAACTATCTAGGGGCTGAACTGCTCTCAGCATAAGAGTTTAGGCTCTAAATGATGACAGCCCCTAGGGCGCGTCATCATTTAAATCCAGAATGTTTGCGGTGTAGGCATTACCGCGCCC
>JBCCNE010000603.1:0-2889 GCA_039026015.1 Cyanobacteria bacterium P01_C01_bin.70
AACCCGCGTCACCCGTCCCCAGGGGGGCCATGTGGTTTGGGTCGAAATGCCCGAGGGCTTTAATGCCCTTGACCTTTATCACGAAGCCTTAGCGCGGCAAATCAGCATCGCTCCCGGCCTGATCTTTTCTGCCTGCGGAAATTGCTACCACAACTGTTTCCGACTCAACACCGGCAACCCTTGGTCAACCACCATCGACGAAGCCATGCAAACTATCGGACACCTGGCCAAAATGCAGCTCGCTCGCCAGCTTCTCAGCAAAGCGTAAATCAGGAGAATGCAGAGTTTAGAGTACAGACTGAGTTCTTGGTTCCCAGTTCTTGGTTCCCAGTTCTTCGCTCTTTGCTCTCAGATTCCCTGCCTTCCCAGCCACCCACTCACCTTCCCTAATCCACCTACTTTACTGGCCTCATCACCCCATCACCCCGTCACTCCCAAGCCCTCCGGGCTCCGCCAACACCTACCCATCCGCTCACTCTCAAGCAGGTCGACCAGGATTCTTGGGAATTTCAAGGTCACATTCTACCTCGGCCATCGGCGTGGGTCGGGCGTTGGGGGCGTTTGCAGGGTCTGTGACGGCAGTGGGCGATCGCGGTTGCACAACGCAGCTTTTAGTCAAGTGATAGCCATCTGCTGTCGAGGCGGGACCAGACCAAACCGCCATCAAGTTCAGCACATAGCTGCCATTTCCCAGCTCCTCACGACTGGCCTGCAACTGCCACAGTTGCTTTTCTTCAGGGGAGGTGAGAAACACGGTGTTTTTGTCTTTGATCGTGTTGAGCCGCTCATCAATTCCCAGCAGCCAGCGCTCAACGTGGGGCCAAGGAGTACCGTCTAACTTCTGGATGATTTCGGTTTCGGCTGAGGTCAACAGGACGATGCCCCGCGCTCTTTCTTCAGGAACGCTGGCCAACCGATAGACAAATCCACTTTGGCTAAAGTCGTCGGCTAGCAGACTGGGGTAAATTTCAAACCAGCTTTGCAGGCGAAAGTAAAACTGAAACCAGTTGCTTAATAGTAAGGCGACTAGGGTCAATAAAATCAGCTGTTGGCGCACGGGGGAGGGTGGCATTTTTTTTAGCCGTAACTCCCAGGTGAGAAAATGGGGCACGGCAGCGATCGCCACTGATACCAGCGGCCAAGTCATCAACCCGATCGACCAAGGACTCCCAGGCACCCAGCTAAAAACGTAGAGGCACAAGATCGCCCCCATCACCCAAGGGGCAACGGATACCCCCAAGATGCGAATTTTTGACTGCTCTAGCAGCCAGCCAATGCCCAGAGCAAAAAACAGCCAGCCGCCAGTGGCAATCACATTAACGGTAATGCCCGGACCCACGGCCAAGCGAGCGACCCAAGACATGGTGAAGGAAAAGATGCCCAGGTAAATCAACGTTTGCCAAGCGTAGTAATCTTGGGGAAAAAAGAGCCTGGAAAAGCGATTCCAAATCTCCTGCAGGAGCTTGATCATAGCGATTGGGTGACTCCGTAGCGCAGCAGCAGGAGCACAAAGACCGCAGAAAAGCTGAGGGCATTAGCCTGCAGTACCGCAAGCTGATGGGGCAAGGCGGCAGACTGACGCTCAGATGATTGTCGATAACGGGGGCGATTGGCCTTGGGCGATTGGCGGGAAGGGGCGATCGGCTGATCTAATAGCCAAGTCAGCCACTCTAAAGCCGTCGCTTTAACCCAAAAGGTGACAAAAAACGTGACCAGCCCCACCAAGACAATGAAGATTCCCAGTCTGCTGGCCAGCGCATTGGCATAAAAGTTGCCAAACAGGATATAGCTGATAATTTGCCTCCGGATTTCTGGCGGCAGCACGGGTTCTAGTCCCAAAAAGAACACCCAGCCCAGAACGACCGCCAAGAGATTGAGGCTAGCGGCATATTGAATGCTGGGTTGGTAGCCTAACCGTAGCCGCTGCCGCAGCACAATCGCCTCCAGCGCGATCGCGACCACTAGCAGCAAACACTGAAAGACGATTGCCCGGAGAGGCATGACAGCAGCTTCATCCAGCAGAAAAAATGACATCGTCAGTCAGGTGGGTAAATAAACAGCGGTGGAGCAGGGCAGCCTGAGAGCCAGGGCGGCGTTGAGAACGCCAGAAGTTATCTTAAGGGCTTAAGCATTACCGTCATCGGCTTGATTGCGGAATCGACCTGGAGACCGCAGTTACGCGATTGTGAATAACAGACTCGCCGTCGTTCTCAGAAAGCCTGCGTTAACGGCATGAATCGTCGCCTAACAGCAATAGGAAGTGCGTTCACCTCTTAGTCTAAAAGGCCCAAAACCGACAACTCTAGGCAAAAGGGTATCTCGTTGCCAAAGGTTCCGATAAAATTTTATCGGGTAGATGCTAAAAACTTAACGGCCCACAATTCATATCATATGGTCAGAACAGGGATTGGAATTCGCACCGCACAGCTGAACAACGAGCGCCTGACGGGTCAGATTCACGTCTATGACGGCGAGGGCAAAGGCAAGTCACAGGTGGCGTTAGGGGTTGTGTTGCGGTCTATCGGGCTGGGCATTCAAAACTTTATGGAAAGCCGGGTGCTGCTGTTGCGGTTCCTTAAAGGACCAGGCCGTACCTATGACGAAGATGCCGCTATTGAGGCGCTGCAGCGCGGCTTTCCCCATTTGATTGATCAGGTGCGCACCGGACGCGCTGAGTTTTTTGGGCCTGAAGCCATCACCAAGTTTGACCGCCTGGAAGCGCAGCGCGGCTGGGATGTGGCCAAGGGAGCGATCGCGTCGGGACTTTATTCCGTCGTGGTGCTGGATGAACTGAATCCTGTCTTGGATTTGGGGCTGCTGTCTGTAGACGACGTGGTGCGATCGCTGAAAAATAAACCTGAGCATTTAGAGGTGATTGCCACCGGCCGC
>JBCCNE010000604.1:0-2882 GCA_039026015.1 Cyanobacteria bacterium P01_C01_bin.70
GGCACTCAGCCGGCTCTTCAGCTACAGAATCAACAGCTTCTGGAAAGCAAGCTGCCAAAAGCTGCTGAAAAGTCCATTCGTATAACTTGCAAAGCCGATCTATTTGGTCGAGGAGCAATGGGTTTGGATACCCTTGAGCCTTCCTCACCGCGATAAGACACTTAGAGCTTTGATAATGGAAAAGGTGTTCCCAAG
This sequence comes from Cyanobacteria bacterium P01_C01_bin.70, assembly GCA_039026015.1. Taxonomy (GTDB): domain Bacteria; phylum Cyanobacteriota; class Cyanobacteriia; order Phormidesmidales; family Phormidesmidaceae; genus Halomicronema. Next base: position 196 of record JBCCNE010000604.1, read on the forward strand.
CAATCACATTCATCCCGTCACTGAGCAACGCCTTTTAACTTGATTAAACCTCGGTTAGACATCTTCCCACTTAAGCCATTGAGACAGGGATTCTCCCAACTAATTGCGAGGATGAATCACCTACCAGGAGCGACGCCTCATCGAATGAGTCGGGCTAGCCCTTCATTTCTCTCCTCCCAGAGTCATTAAAGAGCGATAATTCACAAAGAACATCTAAAGCGCTTATAGATTGAGACTAGATAGGCATTTATCCAATCCGTTGGGATATTCACCAACAGCGTGAATCTCTGGCACCATTGATGTTCACAGAGTTTAATAAATTACCTCTAATTAGTCGGGCTACCGACCAGCCACAGTTGGGTGGCGCGCCAAGCTACCAGTTGATTTTGAATCTGCCGCCGCAGCACTTTTTCAATAGTCGCTAACTCTTGAGATGACAGTACCGAAGCCAAACGAGACCGATAGCTGTCGGGCTTTTGAGGGTCAAACCAGCGATCGCACAGCTTTTCACTCACCAATAAGCTGGTCTGCACCGTCTCCTCTGCCCAAGTGACCGATAAGCCCGCCGTTTCCCAAAGTTGGGCCAAGGTCACGCCATCCCAACCAAAGCGGGGATCGGTTGTATCCGCATAAAGCGCTGCTTCAGCTTGCTGCCAGCGCTCATAGAGTGGTGGTGGCAGTGCCTCAGGGACGACCAGTTGCCAAAGCCGCTGGCTGTGCTGAGGAATGGTTTCTGTCAGCGCCAGACGTCCGGTAGGGCTAAGCACAGCCAATATCGATTGGAGCACGGGCAGCGTCGGGGTGACCGCGCTAAACACGTTGCGTCCCACCATTCGGTCAAAGAAGATTCCCGATGCTTGCTGCTGAAGCGCCGGCGCCAACTCAGACAGCGGTGCGTGAAACACAACAGGGCGAGCCAGTTCTGGCAGCAGGGCGGCCTGTTCGATCAGGGCCGCGCGATCTTGGACGGTGGCGGCCCGGGCATAGACGCCGCCCTCCGGCACCTGGCGCACGGCCTCCCAGGTAAGCAAGCCGCTGCGGGCCTGCAAATCCAGAATTGTGTGGTGTCGCTGAATTTCCAAGGCGGCGAAGAGGCGATCGCGCACCTGTCCTAGCTGCTCGCCGGTTTGGTTAATGGTACGCTGCAGCCAGCGATCGCGCGCCGGATCATCAGGACTGTAAGTCAGCGCCTCAACCGTTGGCATACTCGTCCCCTCGACCATTGCCGCCAACTGGGCCTCGCGCCGCCGCACCACCTGCCCCTGAATAGAACGCTCATAGCCCTGCTGCGACGGTTGATAAAACACCTGTCCCTGCAGTCCAGCCGGTAAATACTGCTGCGCCACCCAATGTTCTCGATAGGAGTGGGGATACAAATAGCCTTTGCCGTGACCAAACCCGGTTTTATCGCGGTTGGGGTCGCGCAGGGGATTGGGTACATCCTGCTGCCGTTCCCGTTCGACAGCAGCCAGCGCATCAAAAAATGCCATCGCACTGTTGGACTTAGCTGTGGTCGCCAGATATAGCGTTGCCTGCGCCAGCGGATAGCGGCCCTCAGGCATGCCTACCCGATCAAAGGCTTCGGCACAGCTTAGAGCCACGGTTACCGCTTGGGGATCCGCCAGTCCCACATCTTCACTGGCTAAAATCACCAGCCGCCGAAAAATGTAGCGCGGATCCTCGCCAGCGTAAATCATGCGAGCCAGCCAATACAGCGCGGCATCGGGGTCAGAGCCCCGCACGCTCTTGATAAATGCGCTAATGGTGTCAAAGTGAGCGTCACCTTCTTTGTCGTAAAGTACAGCTCGCTGCTGAATCGACTCTTCTGCTACCGCTAAGGTAATGTGAATGGTGCCGTCGCTATCCGCCGGTGCCGTCGTCTCAACCGCCAATTCCAAGGCATTTAGCAAGGCCCGCGCATCCCCATTCGAGACGTTGACGAGATGCGATCGTGCGTTCTCATCTAAATCAATTGTTCGATTGCCATAGCCTCGCACCGCATCCGTCAGGGCTTGTTCAACGACTCGATGTAGGTCATTGTTTTCCAGTGATTTGAGTTGAAAGACCCGCGATCGACTCACTAGCGCTTTGTTTACTTCAAAAAAGGGATTCTCAGTAGTCGCGCCAATCAGAATCACCGTGCCGTTTTCCACCCAGGGCAGCAGCGCGTCCTGCTGGGCTTTATTAAAGCGATGCACTTCGTCGATAAATAGAATCGTGCGGCGACCGAACTGCCCGCGCAGGTCTTGAGCTTGGGCGATCGCCGCTCGAATATCCTTCACCCCGGCCAGTACCGCATTCAGCGCCAAAAACTGGGCACTGGTCGTATTGGCAATAATCTGCGCCAGCGTCGTCTTGCCTGTTCCCGGTGGCCCATAAAAAATCAGCGACGATAGCTGATCCGCCTGGATGGCCCGCCGCAGCAAGCGCCCCGGCCCCACCACTGCATCCTGCCCGATGAATTCATCCAGCGTACGAGGCCGCATCCGCGCCGCCAAAGGCGCTTCAGCATCGATCTGCGCTTCCCGATGGTGGTCGAATAAATCCATATGGCATATCCACAAGCCAGCCGTGCTGACCATCAAACTAAATGCTGCTCAAAACCGCAAATTGGCCCCCATAACGCATCACGATCCAACCGGTGGGGCTGAGAGCATTAGTAGGGCGATCGCAACAATATTCTGCCA
>JBCCNE010000605.1:0-2872 GCA_039026015.1 Cyanobacteria bacterium P01_C01_bin.70
CAGGCGTTTCAAGCCGCTTTCGAACAGGTTATGGCCGAGCATCCCGACATTACCCGCGAGTCCATTCAGGCAGTCGAAAAGCAGGGCAAAGACGTACTACTGACTCTGCAAGTCCCCGAAGGTACTGACAAAGCCCAAGTCGAGCGCACCTGGGATGAAGGCTATCAGCTCGGGCTAAAGGCGGGCTACACCAAGGGCTTGCTGCACGGGCAAACCCAACGCGCCGATGACGTGAAAGAAGTGGCGTTAGGCTTTAGCAAGTTTCTGTCGTCTATACAAATCAACAATATGAATAATCCGATTAATTCTGGCGATGGTGGCTTTATCAACACCGGCAGCATGACCGGTAACGTCGTCAACCTGGGTGAACTCAGCGGGCAGGTCAGCGTCCAGATCAATCAACTGCCGGACGTAGCCAACCGTCCTGATCAGCCCAGTCTCAAAGACATGCTCACCCAAATCCAAGCCGCGGTCGAAGCGGAGAGCGAACTTAGCGATATTGAGAAACAGGAAGCCCTGGGGGAAGTCGGTAAGCTGGCGGCAGCCGGAACCAAGCCCCAAGACAACGCCATGCAGCGGATCGCGAAGCGGGCGACGGCAAACCTGCGAGCCATCACTGAGCCGCTGACGGAGGCATCCAATTTAGTGGCGGTGTGCAAAAAGCTGCTGCCGATGATTTTGGCGCTGTTCTAGGGCGCGTCATCAATTAAACTTAAAACCCTTGCGGCATAGGCATTACCGCGCCCGCTCTGCAAAACTAGCTAGGGGCTGAACTGCTCTCAGCATAAGGATTCAGGCTCTAACTGATGACAGACCCTAGGGCCTGTCATCAGTTAGGTTTCTCATGCCTGACGCGCCCCAACTGCTGACCAAGTTATACAGATTCTCCAAACTCTGGCTACACATCCTTTTCCCCGGCCCCCTTGCTCCCAAAGCTCTCCATTCCGATCTGTAATGCTATTCCGGAGAAATGCTATCAAGTGGCGATTGCAGAGAGGTTGGTTAGGACGTCGGCAGATCGCCGGTTCGAGCCCTTCGGGACAGGCCCCCAAACCCCCGATGTGGGGAACTCGACTTCCCCACGCCCCTCGCAAAATTTACTCAGGTGACGAAAGCCGAGTGACGCGCCTCAGTCGCCTGGAGAAGATTGAGCGTTGGAGAGCGCTGATAGCCTAAACGATGAAGGGGCGTCGAAAATTGTCCTGCTTATACGGATTCTCCAAACTCTGGCTACACATCCTGTTCCCCGGCCCCCTTGCTCCCAAAGCTCTCCATTCCAAATCTGTAGCGCTATTCCGAAGAAATGGTATTAACCCTGCTAGTAGAATCGGCGCGATTCATGTTCGCGAACAAATTTGGCAGGCCCTGAAAAAACGGCGCAATAGCAGGCAGGCAACTAAGGGCGGCTCAATCAGAAGACTTCTTGGTAAAAGGATCATCGGCAGGGGAGTTAGCGGCGCTGTTTTGATTGCGGCGATCGCGGAGGTTTTGCGCCTTGATCTTCAAATCTTTGAAAAAGTCAGTTTCGACGATTTCGCGAACTTCGCGGCTTTTACGCGACTCATCGATTTCGATTTTGAGAGCCTGGAGCTGACGCTTGAGGCTTTGTTCACGGCTGTAGACCTCTTTAGCCATTTTTTCAAACACGCGAGCCAGCTTGCCCAGCTCATCGCGGCGGGCAATTGTTTCGTCGAAGTTGACAGCGGAAAACTGGCCCGACTCGATCGCCTCAGCCGCATTGCTGATATTCATAATCGGCCGAGTAATGGCGCGATCGCTCAGCCAAACCACGGCTAATGTGCCGATGCCCAAAAACAGCACAATGGCAATCAGTAGACGATTATTGTTGCGATTGATGCGGGTGAGAAAAACTGACTCTGGGGTAATCGTACCGACCACCAAGTCCAGTCGCCCCAAGGGCTTCAGCCCAATATAGTAGCGCTGCTCGGTAGCGTCATCATAAAACGAGATTTCCTGTAGCCCAATTAGCGTTTCTAAATCAACGCTGCTGTCCTGCAGGGATTGATAAGCAATTTGCAGCAGCGGATCTTCGACCTGGGCAATGGGCATCAGTTCAGCAGCCGTATTGGTCGACGTGCCGACAAAAGTTTCCGACAGCGCTTGGGGATTGCTAGACGCCACTAAAAAACCTTCGGGATTGACAATAAAGATAGCCCCTTCCCCCTCATCTTTCAGGTCATCGAGATACTGAGAAATTTGTTGCAGCTCAAAAGAAATGCTGATTACCCCTCGAATGGGTGTATCTGCCGCAGTCTGATAAGTCCGGGTGGCATCCAAGCCAACCGCATTGCCGGTGCGAAACACATAGAAATCTGTCCAAACGTTTTCGCCAGGGTTGTCAAAAGCGGCTTGATAAAAGGGCCGGATGGGCGAGTAATAAAACTCTGTGCCCACGGTTTCTTCAACCTTCTCCCACTCGCCATTAGCCGCTAGTTCATAAGTCTGAACCGTTTTTACGGCGGTTTCAAAATCTTCTTGCCACTGTTGGCTCTGCAAATATTGCTCAGCCACCTCGGCACGCTGGGCCTGCTTTTGCGCCAGGTCTGACGCTGGCTCACCGAGCATGCCCAGCGTCTCATCCCACTGCCGCTGAATTAGGTTATAAAGACCGTCCGGTCGTCGCTGCACCCCCAGGTAATCGCCGTTGGCGAAGGCAAACTGCACCCAGGTAAAGTTGGTGTTGGCCTGCAGCAAATTAAGATAAAAGCGCCCCTGGTCTTCGGGATCTTCAAGCTGAAATAGACCGTCATCCAAACTGCTTTTGATCAGCTGCTGCGATGACAGAATGTTTTCAAACAGGTTATCCACCTCATTTTGGGTGTTGTTCATCACCTCTTGATTGATTTGCCCC
>JBCCNE010000606.1:0-2850 GCA_039026015.1 Cyanobacteria bacterium P01_C01_bin.70
CTGATTCCAAAATCCCTGAGGTCAATCTCGTTCCGATGATGGACGTGTTAATGACCGTGCTGACGTTTTTTATCATTATTTCGATGAGTCTAACGGGGCGGCAGCTAATCAGCATCGATATTCCCGATGACATTGAGGGGGTTGAAGATGAGGTTGAAGCCGAAGAGCAAAGTGAATCTTTAATCATCGGGTTAGACCGCGACGGCGAGATTTTATTTGAAGATCAGGAAATTAGTTTTCAGCAGTTGACTCAGCGAATTCGGACGTATTTTTCGGAAAATCCCGAAGGTACCCTCATTCTCAAAGCCGATAAAGAGCTGCCCTATGACGAAGTCGCCGTTTTCCTGACTGACCTGCGCGACATTGGCGGCAATCGTGTGTCCTTAGCCGTTGAGTAAAGGCTCCCTAGTGCTGAGTAGGAAAACCTCAATGGGGTTCCGCTACAGAGATTCTAAGTGGCACAAAAATTGGATAAGTTCCTCTTCGGAAAGCTCGTGGCGCGATCGCTTCTGATAGGTTTGTTCCAGATACTCTCGGCCAGTTTCCACTGACCAGCCCAACCGCCGCAGTTCAATATCAGTCTGAGCAATCACGTCTGAAAGGTTGATGGGAGCCGGGAGCGCATCTGGGGCAATGGGCGCGATCGCGGCCTCTGGTTCGGGCGGTAAATCAGTCGCTCCGGTCGCGGCAGAGGGGACAGGAGACAGCTCAGCCCCCCCCTGCGGCAGCGGCGAGGATACGGCTACTGAGGCCGCATCTGGAGACGCCGCCGCCGCGCCTGACGGAGTGACTGGGGGTGCTGGTTTCGTGGGAACAGGCGGCTGGATCTTAGTTTGGCGCCCGGGACGAGCCGGTGCAGCAACAGGCACTGGGGTATCAATATGGGCTTTAACGGCAGCAGCAGGAGCAGTGTGGGTCACTCCAGCTGGAGTTGGGGACAGCTCTGAGGAAACAAAGTCTGTAGAGGTGTCTGCAATAGGCAGCTTCTCAGGCGGTGCAGCGGTGCCGTTAGACAGGTCGTCGAAGCTCCATCCCAGCCCTTCCAAGGCTCGTCGGCGAGCCTGATCTTCCGCCATTTCGATAGAGTTGTGGGCCGCTAAGCCTGAGGCGCAGCCACCAGAGTCGGTTTCAATCAGAACTCTGACCACAAAGCGATCGCCTTGGGACAGCAACAGCTCACTGGTGAGCCGGGCTGTGGGATGGCGATCGCGAAATGTTTGAAAAGACACCGTCATCGTTGCCTGACATGAACTTATTACCGAACAGCAAATACTTTATCCAAACTTCTTAATTGCCGCATCCAAGACATATAGGGCTAAGACTCACATTATGACACTCGGGAATCAGGTGATTTGAGTTGTTACAACACGCCATCTGAGACTGAGAAGTTGGCCCCAAAATTAAAGAAAATTTCTGACCTTAAAGTCCGTGTAGCGATTTGTTATGAATTCTCTGGCACAATCAAACTATGGCAGCGTCATGTCATAAAAGACACACTCGAATCTACCGGATCTTATCAATCAATACCATGACTCACACAGACCTTTCTGAAAAATGGCAGGATCTATTGTCTCGTCGTGCCGTCGCGGAATTAACCCCAGAAGAACAGTCCGAACTTCATCAACTACTCCAGGAGCACTCCGATCTACAGTCTCAATTGTCTACTCCGCTAGCGTCTGCTGATGCCAATGATGAGGTCTCACCGCCCGTATTAATGCCTAAGACGATCGCTAAACAGAGTTTGCAGCAAGCCTACACAACCGCCCGCCTCACCTCAGACAAATTCACTCAAGAATTTATTACCTCAGGCAAGCTGTCTAACCTCTTCACTCGACAGCGCCTAATCCTAGGGGCACAGGTAGCCGGGGCAGCGATTGCGATTGGTGCCCTAATTATTTCCAGCGTGTCTAACCGACAACTGCGGCGATCGTTGCTGACTCAAACGCAAAAACTTGACGAGGCTGAAGCCACCCTGCAAACCGTCCAAAGCCAGCAGCAAGCGGCGAATACAGTCTTAAGCAGTTTACAAAATCCTCAGTCGGCCTACGCTTTAGAAGGCACCGGAGAATTTGCCAACCTGGCTGGCAGCATAGTCACCGTTGCCGATGAAAATAAAGCGGTGTTAATTGCTCCAGAACTGCCCAGTTTGCCTTCCGAAGAAGTTTATCGATTTTGGGCGACGACCGACACTAAAGCTCGACTGATGTATTGCGGCCAGTTTACGGTCGAGAGCTCCAACGTCGTGGAATGGTCGCTGCCTAACCCAGCCTGTACCCAACAGGCCAACCGAGCGGTCATTACAGTTGACCCCATCACGGCCTCAACTGCATCAGGAGGCCAAGTCGCCCTGCGCAGCCGCTCCATCAAAACCGCCCAGTAGCTCTAGCGCGCTGCCAAACCTAAAGTTGGTAGGTCGAGTAAAGCCCTCCGAGCATTGCTGGCGAATTTGCCGCCTGCTGCCTGCAGGCTACTACTTCTGGTGCCGACGCCAGAAATGCCATAGCCCCCTTTCACAAAAACACCGAAGCCCCATTCGATACCTCAAAATCTTGGGAAACGTCTTGCTTAAAGGCTGCTTTGCCTGGCAAAGGCGAGAAAGTCGACCAGCATTGAGGAATTTAGTGGGCGATCAGAATGTATACCAGAGGTCTTATGAGCCCAGTCCAAAGTACTAGGCTCATAAGACTTCCGGAAACCGCCTTGATTCACCTGAAGCTTGCTCTTAGCTACTTTGATTCAAGGATGTGACCATGTCGAGTATCCAACGGGCAGGCTATATTTCCATTCGGGCCAGGCGCCGCAATCGCTACAGGACACCCTATCAACCTACCCGTCGGGGTCGTCCAGGAC
>JBCCNE010000607.1:0-2847 GCA_039026015.1 Cyanobacteria bacterium P01_C01_bin.70
CGCTAAGGCATGATTGTGGGGCAAGACAGCCAGTAGTCTTTCTCCAGGCAAAGTATGCATAGCCAAAAAAGAGGCGTCTACAGGCGGATGAAGAAAGCCTACGTCGATCTTGTCTGCTTGCAGCCTATTGACTTGGTCGAGGGTGCAAATCTCGGTCATGGCTAGCGTGACATCAGGATAGCGATCGCGAAAACACCTCAAAATTTCGGGCAGGACGGTGTGCATTGATGAAGCGGTAAATCCAATCCGCAAAGAACCAACCTCCCCACGAGCTACACGCTGCGCTGTTTGGACAGCGGCGTCAACTTGCTGAAGTGCTTTTCGGATTTCACCCAAAAACGCAGTTCCTGCTTCAGTGAGTTCTACGGTTCGTTTAGTTCGTCGCAGTAGTTCAATGCCCAATTCGCTTTCCAATCGATGGATCTGTCTGCTCAGGGCCGGTTGAGTAATTTGCAGTCGGGCGGCGGCTCTACCAAAGTGAAGCTCCTCGGCGACTGCAACAAAGTACTGAAAAGAATGAAGCTTCATAGTAATAGCTTTATGTTATTAGTACTGCCTCAAAAAGCATTGGACAGCATTATTCTCGTCTGTTTATTTTGGAAGATGTAAATCGGTTTTTACAAAATTTATGTAGCTAGCTCTGTAAATGGTCAACCGAACCAACCTTTGCAGCGTTGAGTCCTGAGTCTCAAAGCTATGTTCATCAAGGGGTTTCTAGATGACAGTGTTGCCAGGCTCTAAGTTTAGTAGTTTACCGAGCAAGCCTTCATTTACTTCAATCATGACGCAGGAGAAATCAATGAAATGCTTCGTTTTCAGACTCTCGGGAGGAATATTGATTGCTGGTTTGATGTTTGCAAGCGCGATTATGAATAGCCCTAGCGTCACCATCGCTGCAAGTGAAGTAGCTGAGCCTCGAGTAGAGAATGATTTGCGATCGCTCTCAACGCAGTTCGAGAGTCCTCAAGCACTACAAGACTGGCAAGAATTTCAGATTGAAGGGTGGGTCCCGAAATGGGAAACCCCGAGAGTTGAGGATGGCATGTTGGTGCTGCAGCCTCGATCATCGGGCTGGTTTGAGGACAACACTGCCGGACATTTATATCAGGAAGTGACAGGCGATTTTATTGTCACCACTCGCATTCGAGTAGAAGGCACGCAAAGCTCACTGCCACAGCGATCCTTCTCGTTAGCAGGGCTGTTTATCCGAGCACCGCGAACCCTTACTGCAGAAAGTTGGGAGCCGAATCAAGAGAAATGGTTGTTTTTTAGTGTGGGTACCGCTTCTCCTGCTGGGCAACCGCAGTTTGAAATCAAATCGACTTATAACAGTCTTTCAACCCTGAAAATTTTCGACGCTCAAGAAGGATGGATGCGATTGCGGGTGGCTCGTTCTGGCGAGCTGTTTACGCTGCTGTATCAAGCAGACGGTTCCAACGAATGGGCGGTGTTGGATCAGTTCATCCGTCCCGACTTACCTGAAACTCTGAATATGGGGCTGACCGCTTATGCCGATTGGGAGTCGGTGTCCGTAGAATATCCCAATTACCAGCAATACAACGAGCAGGGTGCATCCACCCAGAACGCTGACATGGTGGCTTACGTCGAGTCAATTGAGTTTCGTCGCCCCAGTACACCTCGCTTTCCACTGGCCACGCTCGATCCGAGTGTTTCTCCTAACCCCCAACTCTCAGCAGATCGCATGCAGGACTTGATGGCAGATTGAGCATCAATAGCTAGGGCTGTAACTTTTATCCTTCTCAGTTTTGGAACTCTCGCGATGCTTAACCTTAAGCGGCTGTCTGTTGTGTTGATAGGGGTTATCACCACTTGGGTACTTGTCAGTATTCAGCAGGTACAAGCCCAAACTCCTCCAGATTTCCAGGGGCGCTACATCGCTGCCATATCTGACGCTGACATGCGCGCTTACGCCTATATCGACGGGCAGCTTGGCGCACCGCGCGGCACGGATCAGCTCTCATTAGTGACGTTGCCGCTACCACCTACCCCGGCACTGACCAGTTCGATTGCCGTTTCCAATTCCGTTATTAATCCCGTCTACAGCCTGGTGGCTTCGCAAGACGGCAATACGATCTTTGTCGCTGAGACTAAAGAACAGCGCGAACCAGAAGACCAGTTAATCGGCGATCTCAATCCGGGGACAACTCTACGCGCCATTAATGTATCCGAGCCGGCGAATCCAAGGGTCGTAGCAGAAGTGGAAGTTGGCATCGATCCGCAGGGAGTGTCTCTCGATGCCAGCGGCTCGACACTAGCCTTAGCAACTAAGGATCCAGATACACCCTTGACGTTTGTCACCTTCACGGACGGTCGCTTCGGTGAGCCAGTCCAATTAACCATGCGGGGGTTCTCACCTATGGCCGAACTGCCTGACCGGGGGATGCTGCCGCACCATGTGGAATGGCATCCCACGGCAGATGTGATTGCCGTCAACGCCAATTTTCGAGGGCAGGTGCAGTTTTTCCGGGTGGTTCGAGATGCCCGTGGTGGTGTGAGTGATGTTGTGCCCTGGGGCAATCGGGTAGTCACCTCGAAATGGCCGATGTCAGGCAAATTTTCTCGCGATGGGCGCTTTTATGTCACCAACGATTTGCAGTGGGGCCCAGATGTTCGGGGCTTCTATGTCAATGCGCCACCGTCTCAGCTTACGGTGATTGAGCTAGCGCCGCTGGAGGCAGAGGCAGCCGCCCAGCATTTTGTTGTGGGCGGCGTTTCCCTCCCTAGACATGCTGAAAGCATCGCGTTCGCAAATGATGGCACGCTCATCGCCACAAACAACATCGGTCAAACCTGGCTGGCTCCTGAAACACCTGGATATAGCCAGTC
>JBCCNE010000608.1:0-2846 GCA_039026015.1 Cyanobacteria bacterium P01_C01_bin.70
GCCTCGCCCGGAGTTTTATGAAAATTTTTATAAGAGGCCAAAATCTCTGGTTAGTATAGCTTTTGCTCTATAGTCAGTGCTTTATTCACAAGGGTCGCGACATCGCTACTGCAGCGGGATTTCGTGGGTCAGTTCCTTGGTGCTGCAGCGGTTGGCCGCTTTCTTAAGGTTTTTCTCATGTTTTATTCATGAAAACTCATGAGATGGGTCTCATAAACGCTTCATCGTGGCTTTACGGAGGTCTTTGATATTGAGAAGCGTCAGTGAAGTTCAACTTTTTGAGGCTGCTCTCAGCGTCTTCGAGGTTGAGCGATCGCCATTCTTTACAGACTGACGGCGATCGGACTGACTGCTTCTCACACATTTATTTAGGGATCTCACCATGAAGTTAATGGTTTATTCCCACGATGCCTTTGGTCTCGGCAACATTCGACGCATGGTCGCGATTTGCGATTATTTGCTCAAGGCAATTACCCCTATTTCGATTTTGGTGGTGTCGGGCTCTCCGGCATTGCATCAGCTGCGGCTACCTGCCGGGCTGGACTACATCAAGTTGCCCTGCTTAGGGCGCGATGAGTCTGGCAATATGAGCGTTAAATTTTTGCGCGCTGAACTGGAAGACGCCCTAAGGCTGCGGGGTGAGCTGATCCGGACGGCAGCCGCCAACTTTCAGCCCGATATGCTGCTGGTTGACAAGAAGCCCAACGGCCTGTGGGGTGAGCTACAGCCGACCCTCGATTATTTGCAGGCGCAGTCGGCACCGACGCGGCTGGTGCTGCTGCTGCGGGATATTTTAGACAGTCCAGCGGCGACGATCGCCCAATGGCAGCGTGAGAATTATTACGCCCTGGCCGAAAAGCTGTACGACCAGGTGTGGATTGTGGGCACCGCTAATATTTTTGATGCGCCAGCCGCCTACCAATTTTCTCCAGTGCTAAAAGCCAAGACCCGATTTATGGGCTATATCCGGCGAGGCGGCGGCGGTCGCTCGCCCGCTGAAGTACGGCGATCGCTGGGCATTGAGGCCCATCAGCGCTTTGTATTAGTGACGCCTGGGGGTGGGGCCGATGGCTTTCATCTGGTAGATAACTATCTACAAACCCTACAGTCTTTGCTGTCTGATCAAGATTTTGCCAGCCTGATTGTCAGCGGGCCTGAAATGTCGGCTGCCGATAAGCAGCAGCTGCTACACCCTATTCAGCAGGTGCCTGGCTGCAACTGGCTCGACTTCACGGATGATTTAGCCAGCTATATGGCGGCTGCCGATGTTGTGGTGTCGATGGGCGGCTACAACACCATCGGCGAAATTGTGTCGCTGCAGCGGCGAGCCGTCGTGGTGCCGCGCATTCGCCCCGTCGAAGAGCAGTGGATACGGGCGCAGCGGATGGCTGAGCTGGGGCTATTCACCACGCTCCATCCGGAGACATTGACGCCTCAGTTGCTAGCGCAGTCGTTGCTCAAGGAGTTAAACACTCACCCTCAGGCGACGGATGAAGCTCTCGACCTCAATGCTTTGCCCCGCATCACTGCTCTGGTCAAGGGACTGCTCACAGAGTTTAGCGCGAGCTCAAAGTCGAACTTGGTGGCCTGACGGTTGACTGGTAGTCCGGCGGCAGCAGGCTGCATCGGACCGGCCATTAGCACTATCCGTTCTGGACTTTAATCGCCAGCTTACGACCTGTTCACCTTACAAGTGGCAATTTATGGAATCTCGTAAACCCGTTATTGGTTACCTGCTGAAAACCTTTCCTAAGCTTTCTGAAACGTTTATTTTGAACGAAATGCTGGAGCTAGAGCGTCAGGGCATAACCTTACGCGTGTTTTCGCTACGGCGCTCTCAGGATCAGCGGCATCATCCCGCCGTCGAGCAGCTCAAGGCTCCCGTCACCTACCTTCCCTCCCTGTTGCCCACCTGGCATCGCGAGGAAGAGACGCGGCTGTTGAACTGTTTAACCTGGTGGGGGCAGCGCGATTGTGCCGCCTTCGTGGAGACCCTGCAGTTTTATTGCGATCGCCCCGAAGATCGCCGCTTTAACGAGTTTTTGCAGGGCTGCTATCTGGCTGAGCTCGTTGAGCAACTGGGTATTACGCACCTGCACGTCCATTTTGCCAATATTCCGGCGGCCACTGCCGAAATTGCCCAGCAGCTTTGCCACGTTCCCTTTAGCCTCACGGCCCACGCCAAAGACATCTATTTGACCAAGCCAGAGGCGCTCAACCGACGCCTGCAGGCGGCCGAGTTTACGCTTACCTGTACCGACTACAATCGCCGCTATTTGATGGACATTGCGGGAGCAGACTGTCCCATTCACTTGGCCTATCACGGCATCGACCTGTCACGCTTTAGGGCCACTGCTACGGCAGCCGCAATCGCCCCGTCAGACCTGTCAGATTCCCTAGTGGCGGCCATTGAGCCAGCCTCCCCGGCCCCAGCGCCGCTGCAAATTTTGTCAGTTGGGCGCTTTTGCGAGAAAAAAGGGTTTCCTTATCTGCTCAAAGCCTGCCATTTGCTGCACCAGGCCGGAGTGGATTTTCACTGTCGCATCGTGGGCTATGGGCCGCTGAGAGCCGCGCTGGAAACGCAAATCTGCGACTTGAATTTGAGCGATCGCATCGTCATTGTTGGTCAGCTTACCCAAGACCAAGTGATTGCCGAATATCGCCGGGCGGAGGTGTTTGTGCTGCCCTGCCAGGTCACCGCCGATGGCGATCGCGACGGCATTCCCAATGTGCTGCTAGAGGCCATGGCGATCGGTCTGCCGGTGGTGTCTACCGCGATCTCGGGCATTACCGAGCTGGTGCAGTCGGGCCAAAATGGCCTGCTGGTGGCGGAAAAAGATGCGGCA
>JBCCNE010000609.1:0-2834 GCA_039026015.1 Cyanobacteria bacterium P01_C01_bin.70
GCCAGTAGGGTAGGAATCATCAACACGCCGAACCAACCTACATACAGGCGGTTCTCGGTGCTGGTTACCCACTGACAGAACTGTTCCCACAGGCTGGCGCTTGAGCGCTGCTGTAAGGTAGTTGTCATGATGAATAAGTCCAGTAATTTGGTGTATTTATTGGGCTGTTAAGTTAACAACCTTGAATGTATATTACACATAAGTTTACGAAAATGCAAGTTTCACTCTTGTTTTCCAGGTGGCGATCGCCCTTCAAATCAATGCTGGAACATATCAGCTAAAGATGACGCATCTTGATTAGCAAAACCGTCTGCCCACTTGATCAACGCCTCTAAAGAAAAAGCATTAGCGTTTTGGCTGTAGTCAGTTAAATTTCGCCCTTACATTAGAAACCACAAGCTGATTATTCAATAGATCATCAAAAACCATGACATGCAGCAAGGTGAGCATTGCCCACTTACCAGAACTCTAAGGTTCCGACGGATCATTAGAAAAAGGTTCTTTACAAAACGCTTTGTTTCTTTGTTAACTTTGCTTACCTCAAGTTATCCAACTACCGTTTTATGACCACTACCCCTCACCCTGCATCTGATCACCCTATCCCTGACAATATTGACGCCACAGCGGCTGCTCTTAATGCCGAATCCACACAACCAGGGCTGACGGCTGAGCAATATCGACAGCGAATGGAGCGCCGCAAAGCCGTTCAAGAAAAGCGCTTAGCTGAGCGCACGGTAGAAAAGGGATTGGTTATCGTACATACTGGCAACGGCAAGGGCAAAACGACCGCGGCCCTGGGCATGGTGCTGCGATCGCTAGGCCACGGCTACCGAGTCGCCATCGTGCAATTTATTAAAGGTGCCTGGGAGCCCGCCGAAAAAGCCGTCTTTGAAAAGTGGGCTGATCAGCTCGACTTTCACGCTCTGGGGGAAGGCTTTACTTGGGAAACGCAAGATCGCGATCGCGACATCGCTAAAGCTCACGAAGCCTGGGAAACAGCTCTCACGTTGATTCGCAATCCGGCCTATCGCACGATTTTGCTAGACGAGGTAAATATCGCTCTCAAACATCGCTTTCTTGCAATTGAAAAGGTTCTGGCAGGCTTGGCTGAAAAAGCCCCCGACACACACATCATTCTTACCGGACGCGGTGCCCCCAAAGCGCTGATTGACCAAGCGGATCTCGTCACCGAGATGACCTTGGTAAAGCATCCTTTTCATGAGCAGGGCGTCAAGGCTCAACCGGGTATTGAGTTTTAGCTGAGCGATCTGTGGCCGAATGCAGAACACCTATGCCTGGCAATGCAACCAGTTCATCATTCGTGAATGATGCATTAAGGGTTGACCGACTCGAAGCTGGGCAGCCAGTTTTGAATTTGCTCCCACAAGGCTTGAGGACCAATTCCAAAGACTAGCTGTATTATCAGCAAAATGACGGCTACCAAAACTGCCGTCCTAAAAGTGGCGCGAGCAACTTTGACCAACCAGGTGAAAACCAGGAAAGAGAGAAAGACAGCGCCAATGACAATCGCCAGTTCCATGCTCTTACCCTAATGACACAACTGCAGGTGAATTCAGGGATTGGCTGGCGGCTAGAGTCGCGGTACGAGCCCATTGATCCACTTGCACAATATCTTCGAGAGAGGGATGAGCTGTGAGGTCGTCGCGGTGGCGATCGCAAACCTGCTCAATCACCTTGGGAATATCGAGATAGCTAATTTTTTCGTCCAGAAATAACGCCACGGCCTGCTCGTTGGCGGCATTCAGGACCGCTGTCATGGTGCCGCCAGCGCGACCAGCAGCATAGGCCAAATCCATGCAGGGATATTTGGCGTGGTCAGGAGCGCGAAAAGTCAAATTGCCTGCTTTGACTAAATCAAGCGGTTCCCAGTCAGTGTAAATGCGATCGGGCCAAGAAATAGCGTAGAGCAGCGGCAGCCGCATATCGGGCCAGCCAAGCTGGGCCAAAACAGACGTATCCTGGAGCTCAATCAGCGAGTGAATGATGCTCTGAGGATGAATCACGATATCGATATCGTCATAGTCCTGACCAAATAAATAGTGGGCTTCGATGACCTCCAATCCTTTGTTCATCAAGGTGGCAGAGTCCACAGTGATTTTGCGGCCCATGCTCCAGTTGGGATGTTTGAGGGCATCGGCAATGGTTACCTGAGGCAGCCTTTCCACAGGCCAATCGCGGAATGCCCCTCCGGATGCCGTCAGAATAATGCGCCGCAGTCCGCCCTCGGGCACACCCTGCAAACATTGAAAAATCGCCGAATGCTCGGAGTCGGCAGGCAGCAGCTTGACCCCGTGCTGCTCTACCAAAGGCAATACCACCGGGCCACCCGCAATTAGCGTCTCTTTATTCGCTAAAGCAATATCTTTGCCGGCTTCAATCGCAGCCAGTGTCGGCAATAGTCCGGCATAGCCCACGATGCCGGTCACGACGACTTCGGCATCCCCATAGCGAGCTACCTCCGCAACCCCGGCCTCGCCTGCCAGGATTTGGGGCTGGGGGTCAAGGTCGGCCAGCGTCGCCTTTAACTCCGGCAACTTGCGTTCGTTATAAATGGCGACAATCTCGGGCTTAAACTGACGCACTTGCTGAGCCAATCGCTCGACATTGTTGCCAGCAGCAATACCCACTAGGCGAAAGTCACGGGGATGAGATGACAAAATATCGAGGGTCTGGGTGCCAATGGAGCCGGTGGAGCCAAGCAGAGTAATCGCTTTCACGGTGTTACCAGAGTGCAGGTCATCTCCAATTTACAATTTCGCGGCCGCTCTCCAAAACGCTTAAGCGTAGGCAATTGAGTTTTTGCATGTCTTAAA
>JBCCNE010000610.1:0-2819 GCA_039026015.1 Cyanobacteria bacterium P01_C01_bin.70
GAGTTGGTGTATGAAAGCGCGATCGCTGACGCTGACCTAAAGGTTATTGGTCAACGCATGGCAGGACATTAGAGTTCGGCATTAAAGACTCAGAATATGGAATATGGCTACTGTACAGTCGGCAGGGTCTGCATCAACCAGTCGCGACCGACACGAATGGTGAGTTCTGACTGCAAATCGCCGGTCGAATCGGCCACCACACGCCCCATGTTGAGGACCGAGGTCATCAGTTCAGCACTTTCGACGTCGCCGCGTTGAGCAATCACCTGAGTCCGCTGTAGCTCGCTCGACCAGTCACTAATCACATAGACGTTGCGAAATCCTTCTTGCCGCAGATAGTTAGCAACGTCTCTAGCTACCTGCGGTTCGCCAGAGGCATTTTGTACGGCAATCGGCAAGCTGGTAACGGCCTGATTTTCGCGATTAGAAAGCAGCGCTACGTTATCTAACTCGAAGAAGTTATTCATCACCTGCTGTGTGGCCACCGGGTCTAAAATCCAGTAGCTGGCGATGTATTCATTAGGGTCGCTAAAACGCCCTGGCAACATGACCATCTGCAAGCTGTCGGGCTCAAGCTCCATAGCAACATTAGCTAGAGCCAAAATTTCTTCTACTGTCAAGTTGGTATCAACGTGGCGCATCATCACCCGCACTACTTGCGGTAGCCGGGGAATCACTGTCGGATGGGTGAGGCGCTCCCGCAGCGCTTTCATCAACATTTGCTGACGTTGTACGCGACCAATATCGCCAATGCCGTCGCTGCGAAATCGGGCAAACTGTTCTGCGCGATCGCCATCCAGCGTTTGCCAGCCCGGTTCGAGGTCAATATTGAGCCCCTGGGTAATATCCTGATAAACCATGCGCTGGGGCACGTTCACCTCAACACCGCCAATCAGATCCACCAGTTCGCGCAGGGCGTTAGTGTTGACCCGCACGTAGCGATCAATCGGCACCGGCCCCAAATTAGTTTGAATCGTCTCGGCCACCAACTCTGGCCCACCCGCCAGGTTCGCATGGTTGATTTTGGCGATGCCTTCACCCGGAACATCGACCTGGGTATCTCGAGGAATCGACAGCAAATCAACGGTGCCGTCATCAGGGTTAATCCGCATCAGCAGCATGGTGTCTGAGCGTCCCGAAAAAGCGTCATCCGTGTCGGCCTCTCCAGGTGCAGGCAGGTCAACGCCCATAATTAACAGATTGACGGGGCGGGTTACCTGATAGCGAAAGCCAGTTTGCCACAGGTCGGCCAGGTTCAGCGGCTGACTGACTTGAGAGCCCAGCCAGCCCGGTAGAGGAACCGTCGTGGCTAAGAGCCCGCCGCCCACTGCGGCGGTGATCGCCGTGCCCCCAAAAACCGTAGTCCACGCGAGGCGGCGCAGCCAGGGCAAAATAGCCTGAACCATGGGTTTTTGAGAAGCCGAAGGAGTCTCAAAGGCATGGGCCGTCGCAGTCTGTAGACCAGAATCAGATTGAGTTTGATGGGGGGGCTGTACGGACGACGACATGAATCCTCACACAGTTGACTCGCTTGGGAAAGGTCAAAACCTAATTTGGATAGCCCCTGATTTAACAGGCTGACAGTAGGCCCAAGACTGGCTTTATGAAAATATGAACAAAAGATTACGGCGATTATATCCTGCTTCTTGGAGGCTTTGGGTACTATAAGTCGGACAATATTTGGAGTGTCAACTTTATGCCCCCGACGCTAATTCCAGTTATTTTGGCTGGTGGTAAAGGTGAACGGTTTTGGCCAGTCAGTCGCCGCCAGCACCCCAAACAATTTCTCTGTTTAGATGGAAGCGGTTTTAGTCTACTGCAATCTACTGCCAATCGACTCTTACCACTGGCAGAAAGCTGGGACTCCCTTTGGGTGATCACTGCGGCCCATCTGGCTGACGGTATTCGCCAGCAGTTGCCCGAACTGCCCGAAAGTAACCTGCTAGTTGAACCAGAGGGTAAAGACACAGCCCCAGCCGTCGCTTGGGCCACCCTGGAAGTCGCTAAGCGCCATGGTGATGCGGCGGTAGTGGGATTCTTTCCGGCAGACCACTGGATTGCTGAGGAGGCCAGCTATCGTCAGACGCTGAAGGCGGCAGCAAAGCTGGCTGTTGATCGTGGAGTGATCGCCACTTTGGGCATTACTCCTACTTTTCCCGCGACTGGATATGGCTACATTGAGCAAGGTACGGCTGTCGGAGAGTTTGATGAGCTGATGGCCTACCAAGTTGCCCGCTTTACCGAAAAGCCTGATCAGGCCACCGCCGAGGAATTTATCGCCAGCGGCAGCTTTAGTTGGAACAGCGGCATGTTTATCTTTCCCGCTGGGGTCATGCTGCGAGAGCTGGACGCCCACGCGCCAGAAATCATGACTCCTTTGCGATCTCTAGGGGGTGAAGCCTACGCCAAGCTGGCCAAGCTCAGCATTGACTATGCCGTCATGGAAAAAACGGATAAAGCCTGCGTTATGCCGGTCTCCTTTGGTTGGGATGATTTGGGAGATTGGAATGCCGTTGAGCGGCTGCTCAAATCGCCGACAAAGCCCAACGTGGAAATGGCCCAACACCTGTGCCTTGAGACCACCGGCAGCATTGTTTACACCTCCGATGATGACGAGGTAATCGTGACCATTGGTTTAGAAGATGTAGTGGTGGTGCGCCATGGCAAAGCGACCCTAGTGGTTCACAAAAGCCGCACCCAAGATATCAAAAAGGCTGTCAAGGCCCTGGGCGCGGATGAGAAGTTTCAGCATTTGCTGTAAGGCTGGTTGAGAAAAATCGCGATCGCTCCTTTACAGCTATGATGCGGAAAACTGCATA
>JBCCNE010000611.1:0-2772 GCA_039026015.1 Cyanobacteria bacterium P01_C01_bin.70
ACAAATCTGCTAAACCGCTTCATCCTTTCTCTGGCCAGCGCAACTCCTTCAGCCTGACGCGCAAAGATTTTGGTGCGGTTAACGGTTTCTGAGAATACGCTGAAAAATCAGCTTGCTACGCTGATGGCTGGGGCGGCGATCGCCGCCGCCCCTGGTCAAACAACCCTTTTCAAACCGCCGCGCTGGTCTGGCATACAGGCAGAAACACCGCTGTTTCGAGCCGACATGCCGCATCCTCAGTCGAAAATAGCGCCGCCTTGCGCCACAGCGATCGCCACATAGCGCTGAGGATTCCTCGCGCCCCTGTCCGAGCTGTATAGGCAGTGCATGTGAAAATTGGAAATTTTAGGGGCGATTGCGATCTCGTTAACGCCTTAATTAATTCCCGCCACCGCCATTGCATCCAGCTTCGCACCTGTGATAGCTTATGATGGCTCTATAGGGACGTATAGCTCAGTTGGTTAGAGCACCACGTTGACATCGTGGGGGTCACTGGTTCGAGTCCAGTTACGTCCATCAAGCATATCAAAGGTTTCAGCCCATCCGGCAAGGGTTCTAAGAGTGCGTTGTACTAGCTGGAACTTGACGAAATTATCCGGATTTGAGCCGATTATTGGGTATCAATTGGGTATCAAGTTGACCCAATGAGGTGCGGGCATGGCGACTCGGAAACCCAAAGGAGCAGTGAGCGTTGAGTCTTACCGGGGATTTCTGCGCCTGCGCTGGCGATTGCATGGCGAACGCTACACCGTCAGCCTGGGCTTGCCAGATGATGCCATCAACCAACAGATTGGCTATCGACAGAATGCCCTGCTCACCGACAGCGGCGTCCTGTTTTCCTCAGAAATTCGCTTGCCTGTGCTGCGGGTTCCCGAAGTGGATGCTCTGCTCCAGGTCAGCCCGTTTGTTGATGTGGGCCAAGGGTGGAATGTCTCAACCCCTGATCCTGCCTAACCCACTCTGGTCACGTTAGGGCTCGGAGCGCTTTGGCAGATGGACGATCGCTTGAATGCCCGCCTGGATATCGGGATTCCCTTGGTCGATATTGGCAACGAAGGCAACAGCTTACAGGACAGCGGCCTCCACTTCACGCTAGACTACCGGCTGTTTTGAAGGTTGTAACGCTGCAGTCATCGATAGCGCATCATCGGCTCCCCGAGACGGAACTATCCATTAGTCAAAACTTAGGCAAAGCCACAGAGGGACCTCGATACGCCCACCCTGATTGGCCTGGCCCCGGCTCGCACCGATGCCGCCATCCAGACGATGCTCGTCGAGTGGGGCGCTGAGGTGTTGGCGCGCATTGAGGCAGTCAGCATCGACTTATCGGGCAATTACCGGGGCTTAGTGCGTCGATTGATGCCCCCGGCCGAGATTATCGCCGACCGCTTTGATGTGATGAAGCTGGTCAATGACGAACTGAACCAGGCGCGCAATGCCTTTCGGCGCAGTCCGGATAAGTTGCCGGAAGACGTTTCCTCCGAAGCCGCTCAAGCGGCACTCAAAAACAGCAAGTATGCCTTACTGAAGCCAGAAGAGACCTTGACGGACAAGCCACGCGAGAAGCTCGCTGAGGTCAAAACGGTGGCGCTCCAAGCTGGCTGCAATGCATGAAGTCAAGGAAGCCTTCCGGGCCTGGTTTAAGACGGAGAATGAGCATGAAGCGTTGTTCGCTTTGTTGGATTGGATGGCAATGGCGCAAAGTCTTTACCCGAACTCGGTAGCCACTATCAGGCGCTGGTTTGGCGAGATTCTGCAATACTTTGAGCACAAAACCACTAGTGGCGTTGTGGAGGGCATCAACAATCGCTTGAAGCTGATTAAACGTTCTGGCTACGGGTTCAGAAATTGCGAGCGATTCAAATTACGCTGTCTGATTAGCTGGCATTTTCCTACTGCGGTGGCATAATTAACCCGGTAGAGCCAAACATTCTCCAGTAATCATTGAAGTTCTCTCGCTAAAACACTTATTTGTAAGGGTGTGCGAAGTCGTTTTTTCACAATATTGAAATGTTTGATAGAAGCCTCGCTTACGTGCGGATCATGTATCGCGTCCCGGTTTCTAAGGATTGGAAACCAAATTTTTCATATAGGCTCTGGGCATCGGCTGTGCCTAACATCCAGGTCTTGACCTGAATGCCCGAGCGGTGCAGGACGTGGTCTAGCAGATATTGACCTAAACCCCGACCGCGATAGGACTCCAGAATGAAGACGTCCATTAAGTAGGCAAAGACAACACCATCTGTTAGCACCCGAGCAAAGCCGATCAAACGATTGTCGAGATCGTACAGGCCAAAGCAGTGAGTACTTTCGATGGACGTTTTGACCGCTGCCAAACTGCGGCCCTTGGCCCAATAGGAGTGGTTTGAGAGAAAGTCGTGAATAAGCAGGATATCGAGCTTGGCTTTATCGGTGGAAATTGTGTAGTCCATGTTGAAATCGTCGGTTGGCTTGCTGGATTTTATCTGAGTCTTATGGCTGCCAGTTGCCGGCTTTTTCCTAGCAGGGGTGCCATAGTTCTCCAGTTCGCCCCCGACAGGGGTGAAGCAAACTTCCAGTCACCTAATCGAGCGATATTCCAGAACTGGAAATCGTTGCGTTCGTTTAGCTAACAATGGACTGGTAAAAAGTTTTGACATCCTTGGGCGATCGCAGATGGTAAACCGTCTTGCCTGCCTGGGCTTGCGCCACATACTCCCGATATTTGGGCGTCAGTTTGGCATGGCAGAGCTTGACCGTGTAGTAGCTGTTCAGCGTTCCTTTGAGCAGTGG
>JBCCNE010000612.1:0-2763 GCA_039026015.1 Cyanobacteria bacterium P01_C01_bin.70
ATTTTCGACTTAATACTGAGGTGGCGAAGTCCAATCATGGCGGCTTTCTCTTGGCAGCAGCGATCACGGCATTCATCGGTAATTCAGAGAATATCAGATGTGCCCAAATGCCGAACGGAGGCAAATATTCATGGCCGTTTTAGCTAGGGCGCGTCATCAATTAAACTCGAAACCTTTGCAGCATAGGCATTACCGCGCCCGGCTCCGCAAAACCCGCCAGGGGCTGAACTGCTCTCAGCATAAGGGTTCAGTCTCTAAATGATGACAGCCCCTAGTGTTGAGTCAGGTGTTGGGGGTGGCGATCGCCACCACAGGATACTTAAGAATACTTATTCGCTTACTAAGGTGGCTCAGGCTGATCTTTCTGCCATACTTTCGATTGATAACGAAAAATCGATTACATATCCTTTGGCTAGACCCTATGTCAGCAGCAATGCCTCCCGATTGGAATCTGCAACCTGGCTTCTTGAGTGAAGGAGACTCTGATTTTGAAGCCGGTCATATTTTTCTAGGGCGCTTTTTGCAAGACCGCCACTCACCTGATCCGCTCAGCGATCGCTCTATCCTTCAGAAAGATGAAACCTTTGAATGGGGACAAGGCAGGCCCCTCGAGAAGGTCGTCAACTCGGTAGCGGACTTTCAATTTTTAATGCAAAATCCCCAGCTTTACCGCAACGCCATTGCGATTATCGAGCCGTGGGTACATGTCGGTCGAAACCCCTTTGGCGAAGAGGTTAGAGCTTCTTTAAATGTGGCTTACTTAGCGCAAAAGCTGGCTGATTTGGACTCAATTCTGTTTCCGATGTGGTCAACCGGTCTCTTTGAGCTAGACAAGCTCATCGCTGTCTTGAGTGCTGGCGTGGCCATTGTTATGGAAGGGGGCAACCCATCAGTGCGTGATGCCGCAACGTTTGAGGAGAGCAAAGCTTCTCTCGATGATCTGCAAACACTGACTCAGCGAATTTTACTGGCGCGTTCACCCACGAGCGCTCCGGCAATTTTTATCTGTTTGGGGCATCAACTGGCGGCTCAAGCCCATATTCGTTTAATTCAGCAGGCCGTTGAGCAAATTCAAACGCTAGAAGAACTGAAATTTGATCCCAGTGGCAGCGCCCTAAAAGCCTTAAAACAAGTGAGCGTGCGAATTCGAAATATGGGGCAAACACTCAAGGTCAAAAAGCATAAAGGATTAACCATTGCTGAAGACTGGTCTCATCCAGAATTCGCTGTCGGCTCTAACGAACATCAGGAGGTAGGGAACAGTACGCTTTATTTTTATCGCCCTCCCGATATTGCGACTACCCATGTTCCAGAGGATCTAATTTTGGCCCATGAAGTGACCCATCATGAGTTTGAAGGAGTCATTGACACCTCGATTCAGTATGAAAGTGAACTCAATATCTCGATGTTTCATACTGACGAAGTCAACGAGGAAGCAATCTTGTTTGCCAATTGGGCTTATCGCCTGTTGCATGACGTGGTGATTCCCTATCGACATGTCATCACCGATAGCCCAATTTCTTGGTTAAACAAGCTGCCTTATGCCGTCAAAATTCTGTGTTCGACGGCTACTAATGATGAGATTGTGACCGAGTGTGCTGCCACCTGCATTTACTACAAGGACTACGAAACGGGAATTCTACGCCGTTCATTTAGTAGCCAGTTTCACCCAGAGCTGCTATCAGATTTGCGGGTTGTGGGTCAGCGCAAGCCCCCCTCCTATGCTGAACTCAAGATCGACCATGGAGCCAGGCTGTTTGCTCGGTTACTTTATGCTGGCATGCAGGAATAAAGCGGTTGGTCTCCACTCCTGGATTTGAGTCAAATTGTGATCTGGCCTGTAGA
The DNA here is from genome assembly GCA_039026015.1 of Cyanobacteria bacterium P01_C01_bin.70. Classification (GTDB taxonomy): domain Bacteria; phylum Cyanobacteriota; class Cyanobacteriia; order Phormidesmidales; family Phormidesmidaceae; genus Halomicronema. The sequence continues at coordinate 1,846 of JBCCNE010000612.1, forward strand.
GTTGTCTAGACTTATGTCAGAGAACAAATAGCGCTCAATCCTAACTTTTATTAATATCAAAAATCTATCATTTTCCTTGATTTAACTACATTCAGTACCGTTAGAAGAGGCCTGAAATCCCAATAGTATCGACGGAATCAAGGCGTATGAAGGTCTTAGTAACAGTAGACCTAAGACTAGATTGACGATGGGGCAAAACCTTCCTAAAGACTTTGCTTTTATGGATAGAACGTAACCGATAAAATCAAATTGATTTACGTCACTCCGTGAAAAAGCGTGTTCAAATTCCTGAAGAATTTGCCTTTGCGAGGACTGTTGCTAATTGTGTTTGTCGGGCAACTGCTCGGCATTGTGGGGTTGGTCGGCTATCTTTCCCTGAACAACAGCCAAAGTACCGTTGAAACCTTAGCCGTGCAGATTCGCCAAGAGTTGACGGCGCGGATTGAGCGGGAGCTAGAGAGCTATTTTGAGACCCCCCACGAGATCAACCGACTCAATGCCGCCGCGTTTGCCCGAGGTGAGTTGGATATCGAGAACGCCCAGTTTGGCGAGGCCCAGCTGTATCAGCAGATGAAAATTTCGCCGACGATCGCCTTTGCCTACTGCGGCAGTAGCCGTCAGGGTGAATTTTTTGGCGTCTTGCGATCGCCTCAAGATGGTTCTTTGCAGTTGTCCTATGGCACCGCTGCCAACAATTTTCTCCGCGACTATTACAGTCTGGATGTGGCGGGGAAGCGCACCTTTAAACTTGAGCCCGCCACCCAACCCTATGACGCGCGGCAGCGTCCCTGGTATCGGGCGGCAGTCAGCACCCAAAGTCCCACTTGGACTGATGTGTACATTGCTTTTACGACAGGATTGCCCAATATTACTGCAAGCCTGCCCGTCTACAATCGCACCGGTCGCCAACTCCTGGGC
>JBCCNE010000613.1:0-2750 GCA_039026015.1 Cyanobacteria bacterium P01_C01_bin.70
AGCAAACCGGCGGCATACAGCCAGATATAGGAGCGGCCGCGATTGCCGCTCAAAAATCGGATCAGACAATAGCCGGCGGCGGTGCCGAACCACACCAGCCAGTGATCGTGCCAAGCCATCGCCAAAAACAGAAAAAACAGTGGCGAAGTCAGCACCAGCAGCACCGTTAACCAAAATGCTTGTCGTCCCTGTTGGCCATAGAGTTGATGGCAAATCATCCAGTACAGCCCAAACAATAGGCCGGTGGTGATCAGATTGGGCAGCCGCAGGACGAAGTGCGATCGCCCCAGCACCGCTGCAAAGGCCCCTTGTACCCAGGCATGAAAAGGGGGATGGTCAAAATAAGACCAGTCAAGATGCTGCCCCCATAGCCAGTAATAAGCCTCATCAGGATTGGGAAACGCCCCCAGCCAAAAAATTAATCGAAAGCTAATCAGAATGACTAGAATAGGCCAGTATCGCTGGAGGATGTGAGAATGCATGGCGGTGAAGCGGACAAGTAATGTAGCAATAAAAAAGGAGCAAAACGTTTTAATCAGCAATGCTAAAGCTTACCCATAGCTTTTTGGACCGGCCTCATCCCTGCTGCTTGCATCAGAGAAGAGCTTTTAATTTGGATTTGACGCGCTTTTTATTGGCCCCATAAAGGCCTGATTGCTGAGCTTTTCCAGAAGATCTTCCTTGGCAGGAATAACATTACCTTATCGGAAATATGAGCCGATTCTTAGTATTAAATGGAGTCAGCCATGCTGCAGTTTTATTACAACCCTGTATCGGTTAATTCAAGGCGAGTTTGGGTAGCACTGCTCGAAAAACAAATTTCCTTTGAGCCAGTTGTGATTAACTTAGATGGCGATCAATTTGCTGATGAGTTTGCCACAGTGAATCCTCTACAGCGAGTACCTGTCATTATTGATAATGGTTTAACTGTAGTCGAGTCTCTGGCCATTTTGGACTATTTAGAAAGCCGGTATCCGTCTCCGGCTCTGATGCCGAGTGAACCGGCGGCAATTGCTCAAGCCCGCATGGTTGAAACCATTACCGTCGTTGAGCTGCAGCCAGAAACATTTCCCTTAACGCGATCGCTCGTGGGATTAACGGTCAACCCAGACAAACTTGAAGCTGCCCAACAGCGCATTAACCAAATTTTGCAGTTTTTTGAAGCGCTTCTCGGCACAACAACCTATTTTGTTGGTGAAACGCTGACTCTGGCCGACATCGTAGCCGGGACGCTAATACCGTCCTTACCGCTGATCAACTATCCTCGACTGCGGACTTGGGCTGAGCGACTTACCCGCCGAGAAAGCTGGCAGCAAACCGCCTACACCGAAGCGGATATTGCGGCTGCGTTGCCCAACATCAAAGCCATTTTGGAACGCCGTTCATAGCCTACAAATAACCGTCACGAGGAGTTTGCCCTATGAAAACTGTGCTGTTGGGAAATGCCGGTGCCGGCAAAAGTACGCTGGCTAAAAAATTGATTGGTGATCGGGCGATCGCTCTACTCTCCCTCGACGACATCACTTGGAATCCTCATGTGCAGCGTAAACCTCTGACTGAAAGCATTGATTTGCTCAAAGCTTTCATCGAGCAGCATGACGAGTGGATTATCGAGGGCTGCTATGGCGATTTGATCACAGCTGCGTTGCCTTTTTGTGATGAACTGCTATTTCTAAATCCGGGGGTCGAAGCCTGTGTTGCCCACTGCTATGAGCGTCCTTGGGAGCCCGACAAATTTGCTACAGCGGCAGAACAGCAGGCGATGCTCAACAACTTAATCGAGTGGGTCAAAACTTACGAAGCTCGCACCGACGAATTTGGCATCCAGCGTCATCGTCAGATTTTCGACACCTTTTCAGGGCCTAAGCACGAGTATCAAAGTGCTGCAGACTATAGCCCCAATCAAGCGCTTGGAGAATTGCCATGAACCCGATTGATGAAAGCGAGATTCAGCAGTGTGAAACGACCCTGCGAGACGCAATGTTGAGTTCCGACATAGCGGTCCTTGATCGCCTAATTGCGGATGACCTGCTGTTTACCAATCATTTGGGGCAGATCATGACCAAACAGGCAGACTTAGACGCCCATCGTCAGGGCTTAATTGCCATCGACAACCTTGATTTGACCGATCAACAAATGCGAATAATGGGTGAAGTGGCTATTGTGTCGGTGCAGGCTCACATCGTCGGTAAGTTTGCCGGCGAGCCCACAGACATCCGCCTGCGGTTTACTCGCATTTGGCAAAAAGTTTCCCCCAATCAATGCCAAATCGTTGCCGCTCAAGCTACTGCCGTCGCCTGACGACCGGCGTTGTCTCGACTGGACATCGTTGTGTGCTGAGCCTTCACAATCGCTCTTGCCTGATGCACAGTATCTTGCGTAAAGTTTCGGGAAATATTCCTGAAAGGAGTCGTTAAGCAAAATGTCAGCCTATCTAACCGCCAGCGACGTAGTTGATTGGCAGCACCCAGAGGTATCAGCACTGGCACAGCAGTTGGCTGTCGGGCGAGAAAATGTGAGGGAGATCGCCCAAGCCTGTTTTGAGTGGGTGCGCGATGAGATTTACCACAGCATAGATTACCAGATGAATCCGGTGACTTGGCGGGCGTCTGACGTGTTGCAACACCGCACCGGCTACTGTTTTGCCAAAAGTCATTTATTAGCGGCACTGCTGCGGGCAAACCAAATACCGACAGGGTTTTGCTATCAGCGATTGAGTATTGACGACCAGGGAGCCCCCTTTAGCCTGC
>JBCCNE010000614.1:0-2743 GCA_039026015.1 Cyanobacteria bacterium P01_C01_bin.70
GGGCGAATCTTTGGCATATATGTTTGAAGCGGCAGTTGCCCTGGCGGTAAGCGCTATCCCCGAAGGTTTGCCCGCCGTCGTCACTATCACCTTGGCCATTGGGGTCAACCGCATGGCCCGCCGCAACGCCATTATTCGCAAGCTACCGGCAGTAGAAGCCCTAGGTAGCGCCACAGTCATCTGCTCCGACAAAACCGGCACCCTCACCGAAAATCAGATGACGGTGCAGACGATCTATGCCGGGTCGCAGATCTATCAGGTCAGCGGCAGCGGCTACAGTTCCCGAGGTGATATTAGCCTAGCGAATGGGAGCCCTGCGCTGGATGCTGCGTCGCCGGTTGAGCGATCGCCTGCTCTACAGGAATGCCTGATTGCTGGCGTGTTGTGCAACGATAGTCGGCTCAAGCAAGCCGGTGATTATTGGACTGTGGTGGGCGATCCGACCGAGGGGGCTTTGATTGCGGCAGCAGCCAAAGCCGACTTGCACCAAACCCGATTGAACAATACGATGCCGCGACTCGATGCAATTCCCTTTGAATCCGAGTATCAGTATATGGCGACATTGCACGATGCCGCGCCGCGCTTTATCTACATGAAAGGCTCGGTTGAGGCACTGTTGCAGCGCTGCTCGCAGGCTTTGGATGCATCGGGTCAGCCGCGATCGCTCAATAAAGCTGCTATCGAACAGGCCGTGGCCGCCATGACAGCGAAAGGTCTGCGAGTGCTGGCCCTAGCCCGCAAGACGGTCGGTGACCATCACCATACGATTGACCACGCGGATATCCAGGCAGATCTGGTGTTCCTGGGGCTGCAGGGCATGATTGATCCGCCCCGCCCGGAGGCGATCGCAGCGGTCCAGGCCTGCCAAACAGCGGGCATTCAAGTCAAGATGATTACCGGTGACCACATTGCCACGGCGCAGGCGATCGCGCACCGCATGGGCATCCATCACACGGAGCAGGTAACAGCCTTCGAAGGCAAGCAGCTCGCCACAATGGGCGACACTCAACTGGCCCAAGCCGTGACGGAAGGCGACGTATTTGCCAGGGTCGCCCCAGCCCAAAAGCTGAAATTGGTCGAAACGCTGCAATTGAAGGGCAATATCGTCGCCATGACCGGGGATGGCGTCAACGATTCCCCGGCACTCAAACAAGCCGACATTGGCATCGCCATGGGGCAAAACGGTACCGAAGTCGCCCGCGAAGCGGCCGATATGCTGCTCACCGACGACAATTTTGCCTCCATTGAAGCAGCGGTGGAGGAAGGCCGCACGGTCTATCAAAACTTGCGTAAAGCGATCGCCTTCTTGCTCCCGGTGAACGGCGGTGAATCCATGACTATCCTGATTAGCGCCCTGCTCGCCAGGGATTTGCCCATTCTCTCCCTTCAGGTGCTCTGGCTGAATATGATCAACTCACTCACCATGACGGTACCCCTCGCCTTTGAGCCCAAACCCCAGGATCTGATGCAGCGATCGCCCCGTCATCCCGGCGAATCGTTACTCACCAGACGGCTGCTCCAGAGGATTCTGGCAGTTTCCCTGTTTAACTGGATTCTGATTTTTGGCCTGTTTGAATGGGCCAAGGCGACTACGGGTGATGTGGCGATCGCTCGCACGATGGCGATTCAAGCGCTGGTGGCGGCTCGCATCATTTATCTGCTCAGCATCAGCCAGTTGGGTATTAGCTTATTTCAACGCCTGAGCCGCCAGGCAACCATCATTACCAACGCCCCCATTTTGATGGGTGGCATTGTGGCTGCAGCGATATTGCAGGTCATCTTCAGTCAGTGGGGCGTGATGAATACCCTCTTTGCAACGGCGCCTCTAACTTGGCAGCAGTGGCTGATTTGTCTGCTGCCGATGCTGCCGATGTTGCCGTTTGCTGCGCTTGTTAACCGCATTGACCCTGGGAGTCAGGAATCATGATCAAAAAAATCCTTGTTGCAATTGAATATGACGATACGTCTAACGATGTCTTTAAGCAGGCGATCACTCTGGCTCAAGCCCTTCACGCTCAGCTTAATCTGATCAATGTCTCAACCCCTAGAGAAGACATCAGTTTCAGCTTTTCACCTTACTCTGATCAGGATTGGCGCCTGTATGCTGAGACCTATCGCGAGGGCAAAATGGCCAGCTTTAAACTGCTGGAGCGCCTAGCTGAACAAGCCAAGGCGACGGGTATTGAGGCTGAATGCGCACAGGCGATCGGCAGTCCTGGCCCGGCCATTTGTCAATTGGCTAAGAGCTGGGGTGCTGATTTGCTTATGGTGGGCAGCCACGGACGCAGGGGGTTCAGTGAAATGTTACTGGGCAGCGTCAGCAACTATGTTGTACATCATGCAACCTGCTCGGTCATGGTCGTTCATGAGCCAGATAGGGCAGATGCTGGAGATTGATGGGGGCGATCGCCTACAAGTGACCGCCCCCACGGAGGCTGACTGGTCAGAAACCCCCAAAATGACTTTGCTTGTTAAAGCCACACTGTAAGGCAATATCAGCGATCGCAAATCTCCTGTAGCTTTAGTTAAGCTAGCGAGACCCAACAATACCAAAGCATTAACTTATTCCCGACGCACCTTTTCTAAAAAACTAATTCCTATACCCTAACCGGGTGACAACCTAGCTAAAGAGCTTTCTGCATCAAGAATAAAGCCTGCAAGCCGCGCTGAAAATAGAGCTGTTTATGGGGTTTGAGGGCCATCAGTTGAGCGGCCCAGTCGGCCCATGCTTCCATGCTATGGA
>JBCCNE010000615.1:0-2739 GCA_039026015.1 Cyanobacteria bacterium P01_C01_bin.70
AGCGATCGCGGTGCCGGCTTCACAAAAGCTACCCTCTGTCACCAGAGGCGTCAGCCGCACATCCGCATCCAATAGAAAAAATACGCGCTGCGCCACTGGTAGGCCCGCGATCACACCGGAGGCTTTGGCGACCCATATGGCCTGGTGAATTGTTTGAGTGATGTCGCCAAGTCCAGCAGTTGTGCGATCGCCTCGACCGATATCCTCCTGCAGCCAGGCTTGCAGCATAGGGTCTAAAACCACGTTGGCAGGTATCAAATTCGCTATCCTCACTGGATGAATAATGGTCTGGAAATCCTTAATAGTTAGTGGTACTCAAGGTTGGCCTGATGATTGCATCGGTTAAGAGCAGCGGAGTTCAACTAAAGGTGACCAGAATTCCTCTTGATGTGGCTAGAATTTTCGTCAAAGTCCACATATCTCAGAGCTTCTATGTTAAATTAGCGCCAGTGCAGTCGTAGATTGCACTAAACGCCTAGAAATAAACCGTCTAGGGATTCAAGGAGGTGATGCCCATGAGCGATAGTAGTAAATGCATGGGTCTTCAGGTTGAGGTAAGCCGGCTGTGCGCCGGGGCTGTTCACTAGGAACCAGTGTCAATCTCGTTGCAGATTGCCTGACCGATTGAAACTGGATTCTGGAGTTCCTCCCGGCAGTCTGGTTTCAACCTGAGACCCGCTACACCGCCCCTACTTTCTGAAGGATTTTCCTTCCACGAGTAGGGGCGGATAGTTTTTTTAAAGTGGGACTTTAAAGTTGGGTGTGGATGGTCAGCCATCTAACAACTTTTATGCGGCACGGGAAATTTAGCAGTTTGCGATTTTTAGGTTGCTGCCAAAGGCGAGTAGAAAACTAAGCCGCTCAAGCTCTAGGGTCAAGTTATTAGATATCGATAAATGTGGAGGTTCCCACGATGGCAACACTTCTAACTGAAGCCGAAATTCAAACTCAGCTACAACGTTTGAAGGGCTGGCAGCAAGATGGCAAGACGATTACGACGGTGAAAACGTTTGATGGCTTTCCCAGCGCGATCGCTTTTGTGAATAAACTAGTTGAGCCTGCGGAAGCCGCAGGGCACCACCCTGATCTCTCAATTTCCTACAATCGGATCGCTGTTAGCCTCAGCACCCACGACGCGGGGGGCTTGACGCAAAAAGATTTTGACTTGGCCCAACAAATTGAGCAGCTTTAGCATCCAGGACAGGACTTACGCAGTTGCATCTGAACGTTGGCTCCTTAATCCCCAAATGTTGGTGCGCCAGATGCAATATCCTCCAGCTTTAGAGGACGTAAGGGGGCTATGCGTAAGTCCTGTAGGAGCAATCACACAAGTCCGTTCTAAAAGTTAATCTTGCAGAGGGTGCTCCAGGGATGCTGCCCTTTTCGAATCCCCTATCTACCTGGCTCATAATCGAGAGACTAAGTTCCTGGATGTACATGAAATCTTCATTATTGGGAGTGTGCAATCACGTTCCAGGTCATTGTCCCGTAACAGAGCTTTGATGCCATGGCTCGTGAGTTCTGCGATCGCGGTGAAAAGATAATGGTGCTGGCTATAAGACAAAGGCCAGCAGCCGTTTTGAGTCAGTCCAGGTATGAATGAAAACCCGCTGGTGCATTGGTCAATAGCAATGTGCCAAAATTTTTTAAGGCCCACGGGCTAGTGCCTGAGAAATAGATCTGTTACTATTTTTCTGTGTGTAATCATTGCTCGATTCACTGAATCGCTGCATTAGTGATATGGCACCCATTAGAGCAATTTTCTAATGGCTAATTAAACCTTTATCTCAAGGTGTGAGGAGAGTATAGGGTAAATGTCTAACAACAAACTCTGGAAAGTATTGTTGGCTAGTCCTGCCGTTTTGAGCATGGGCTTTGCGGGTTCTGCGTTTGCGCAGGTTAGCACGATTGACGAATTGGTTGACGTGTCTCCGACTCCCGATAACTGGGCATTCGGCGCACTGCAGTCTTTGGTTGAAGATTACGGCTGTATCGAAGGTGATGCGGGCACTCGGACTTACCGTGGCGACCAGTTTATGACTCGTTTTGAGTTTGCGGCTGGTTTGAACGCTTGTTTGGATTCCATTCGCTTTCTGATTGCTGAAAGTGGTATCGATCCTGAGACTTTAGAGACCATTCAGCGTTTGCAAGAAGAATTTGCAGCTGAGTTAGCAACGCTGCGCGGTCGCGTTGATGCTCTGGAAGCTGAGACTGCTGAGCTGCGTGCTCAACAGTTTTCCACCACTACCAAGTTGCGTGGTCAAGTTGATGCAAACTTGGCAGTACCTTTTGATGGTGATGTCGGTTTCGACGATTCGACTGCGTTCACCGCTCGGGCTCGTTTGAACTTTGACGCTAGCTTCACTGGTGACGATCGCTTACGCGTCCGTCTTCAGTCTGGCGACGATCGTGGTCTGCTGTCGGCTGCTGGCGGTTTGGCTAACAGTGCTGGCGACAGCGACAACTTTGATGTTGATATTGACGACTTTTTCTACACCTTTGGTGTAGGCGATAATCTCGATTTCATCATTGCAGCCAACAGTATTCAAACTGATGACTTCGTTACTAGCACCATCGTTCCTTTCGATGGTCCTAGCGTTGCTGACCCCGGTGGCCCTCTGTTCTATGACTTCGACATGGGTGGCGGCGGCTTTGGTATCGGCGGTAGTGTGGCCCTCGGCGATAACTTTGTTATTGACGCTGGTTACTCAGGCGACCAAGGCGGTAGCGGTACAAACG
>JBCCNE010000616.1:0-2737 GCA_039026015.1 Cyanobacteria bacterium P01_C01_bin.70
TAGGTGTAGGCGATGGTGCACGACTTTCGACACCAATGGCGGCTAGTTCTTTCGGGGTAGGTAGCCGATAGTCATAGACGCTCTCATCTGGCACTAACTGCATCTGTGTTGTTAACCATGCACAAAACCACCGCGCGTTTTCCCAAGTGATGTCGGTATCAAGCGATTTATCGAGAGGATAATCTGCAACTCTGAAATCTCTTAAATCCATCCAGGAATGAAAAGCTCCCTCGTATAGGGACTCAATAAATAACTTATATTCTCCCCAAGTAATCGGTTCAGAAATTGCCGTTTGCTCACTCAGCGGTGTGAGTTGTTTGAAGTGCTGCTCTAGCAGAATTTCTGGTTTGGCTGGAGCGTGGGCTTGCCGAGCATCCAGCAGCCGCTGTTTCACGCTTTCGTCTATCAATTTGGCATCGTCAGCAATGCGCTGAGCCAGCTCCAAAGTGTAAAGACTTTCTGGCGTTTCCAGCGCTTTTTCGATAAAAGGCACTGGCTCTGTCAATAGCGCATAAAAGTAAACAACTTCTTTCCAATTTTTGTCAGCTAAGAGAGCTATCATCTTAGCTTTGTCAATCCTTCGCTCACTCAGTTCCACTGCCGTCAGATATTCCTGAAACGTTTTATGGGTGAACTCATACAGATAACCTTCGCCCCCCGCCAGCAAGCCCGACACCTGCTGAATCTCCTGTAAAAACTTTTCTGGCGTCAAGGGTGGCTCAGACTGAATCTCAGCAAGTCGCTTTTGGATACATTTAGCTCCCTCATGAGGCTTAAACTTCGCGACTTTAGCTTTAGTCAATGCCAAGGCTAGCAGTTGCAAAATCACTTGGTTGTCTGCGGCATTTGAAATCGTCAGTCGCGTTTGGCGCTGATAAGGACGATCTTCCAGCAACAGCTTAAAGATGTCGCGATACACATCTAGTCGTCGTTGCGGTAATCGCTCTTTAAATTTGTGAGCGACGGCAATAATCGTCAGCAATAATGGGTTTTTGGCAAGATCAATCAGGCTGCGATCCGCAAACAGTTGCTGTCGCAAGTTTGCAGCGGCCTTGTCAGCATCTTCCTGACTCTGGGCTTTGACCTGTTCTTTTGAGAGCTGCTTTCCAGGTTCTTTACCTTCGCTGTCCTGTAGGTGATATTTCCACTTGGTCTCCCAAGCAATAAAGCGATACCACTTCTCAATAAACGTCCGCTTTTGGTCATCATTGAAATCGAGAACATCAATCCGTTCTACCCCTTTGAACAAGCTGCTGTTAAAGCCGTGGGGACGAGACGTCAGAATGAATTGGCTGGGGTAGTTTTGCATTTGCCAGTTGGCCCACTTGCTCACGGTGTCTCGCTGAGCATCGGGCACCTCGTCTAGCCCATCCAACATGACCAGACATTTTCCCTGCTGCAATTTCTCGCGAAACCAGGGTTCTCTGGCACGGAGATCTTCACAGCGGGGCATCTTTTGCACCGTCTCCACAATCAACTGCGGCAGTTTTGGCTCATTGTTCGATTGAATGCGTCCATGAAAGTCGCGAAACAGCAGCAGCACGGGAATCAGTTCTTTAGACCCCTTTTCCACGTAGCCTTGATTCGAAAAGTTCAAGGTCAAAAACTGCATCAGCGTCGTTTTGCCGTAGCCCGGATCGGCAATTACCGCCACCAATCGCGCTAGAAATGTCTGATCTGGGTGATTCGCTTTCGGCAGGATATCCCAAATCGACAAATTGCGATTTTGCAGAGTGGGGTTGCCGCGTCCGCCAGGATGCATCCGCAGTGACACGTAAATATCTTCCAACGCCAACCGAGGCAGTCCGCCATATCCCTCAACGTTGAGATCGACACACCGCACCTTCAGCGCTTCGAGATATTGCTGATGAAAATTGCTGCGGTTCACCAATGCGAGGTCAACCTGTCGATCAAAGGCTTGATCAGCGCGATCCATGACCCTTTCGACCTTGGGCGCAAGCCGGTTTCCCAGTTTAATTAAAAACCAAACTACAGCCGCAGCCACCAATAGACCAGTGAACTGCCCCCATTCCCTTTCAAACGCTCGGCTAATCCCAAATCCAGCGATCACTCCGGGAACACCGGCTTTAACTGCCCCAGAATCTAAAACTTTGCGAACATCCTCCAGTCCGAGACCTTTGTAAGGCGGTTGCTGAGTCATGGAAACTGCTTTGAGAGAAACCTTTGGCTCTAGCTTAGTGTATTCATCAGCCAACACATTAATAAGTGGATAGGGTCATGTCAGATCTCTGATATTTTTTCTTCTCAAGCAGGCCAGAAACAAAAGCAGCGTTTTGGCCTGATCAAAATCCAACTCGTCCAAAGCTGGAGTGTACTTTAGTTGGTTTTGAGTTCGCGCCTCAACGGCCTAAACACCTCTCCTTGCTCTGGCGTAATCAAAATCCCCAACTCCGGAATCGCGATCGCCCAACTTCATGTTGTGACTAAGGGAGCGGGTGCCTTTGAATTCCTCGATGCGTACGTGTCACTAGATCTCAAGGCACCCGCTCCCTTAGTCAACCTCGACAAATCGACGATATGCTTCAGCGTTGCCAACGTGCAGCAAGACGTACTGGGGTTGGGGCAGTGTGCCCAGTCGTAAATTGACATATTCGTGATAGCTGGAAAATTCCCAGTCCTCTGGGCATTTCACCAAACCATCTTTGACTGGGTTTAAGTGGATGTAGCGAGTCAGGTTCAACAAATACTCATCGCTATCAACATGAATGAGTTGAAA
>JBCCNE010000617.1:0-2735 GCA_039026015.1 Cyanobacteria bacterium P01_C01_bin.70
GTAGTTGCCGCCTGGGTAGCCGAAAAAGCTGACTATGATTATGCCAGCAACAGCTGCGCCAGCGGCAAAGTTTGTGGCCATTACACCCAGATTGTTTGGCGAGAAACAACGGCAGTTGGCTGCGGCGTTGCCCGCAACGCGGATGCCACTCGCGAAGTGTGAGTCTGCAATTATTCGCCCGCCGGAAATTATCTTGGCGAGCGTCCTTACTGATACCGGAAAGCGCTTTTCTGATTGCCTGAGAATCACCTTACAGGGCGCAATCGCTATCCTGTTATCTAGGGGCTGTCATCATTTAACGCGCGACTCCTTATGCTGAAAACAGTTCAGCCCCTAGCGAGTTTTGCAGAGCGGGCGCGGGTGTGCCTATACCGCCAGCCTTCTGGCTTTAATTGATGACGTGTCCTAAGTCTCGTTCTGTGGATGCGATGCGTAGCAGGTTGGGTGGTTGCTCAGATTGAAATACTCTCAACGTTTGACACCTCAAGAGCTGAGAAAAAAAGCTATGAGGGATTCAATTATTCCTAATTCTCGCGGTATCAACAATATGCATCTTTCTCCATATCAAATCTATTTGATTCCTGAGGGGTGGACCGGTGCTGACAGCTTTTTGAGGCTATGTTCACTTCATGAGCTATCGAAAGTTTAGTGACGCTGCTGCTGCGACATAATTGGCCGCAAAGCGATAAAGGAAACAGAATCCGCGTCGTTTAGGAATGGAGAAAATCTGCAATGGAACCCGCTAAGCTAGCCGCTCAGTTGAGAAAGCCCTTTGGTACTCAAGCGGATGAGGTAAGCAAAGGCATGAATAAGTCTAACGCTAGGGTGATTGCAGCTTGTCTGCAGCTTTTAGAAATTCAACCGGGCGATCGCATCTTGGAAATCGGCCCTGGCAATGGAATGCATGTCTCATCCGTTATGGCAGCCGCTGACAACCTCCAGTATGTCGGCGTTGACTGGTCAACCGCGATGGTTGCAGCGGCAACAGCAATTAATCAAGCCTTTATTGCCAGTGGTTCTGCTAGGTTCATCGAAACTGATGCCGCTTCATTACCGTTTGATGGTGATGCTTTTGACAAAGTTTTTTCTGTCAACACAATTTACTTTTGGCAAAACCCGCAGCAACAGCTTATGGAAATTCGTCGAGTGTTGCGCCCGCAGGGCATTCTTTGTTTAGCATTTGGCGATCGTGGCTTTATGGAAAAGTTACCGTTTACCCAAAACGGGTTTACTCTTTATGATGAGACAGAAGCTACAGCCCTGCTAGAGTCTGGCAAATTTACCGTATTACAGCACCAGACCTATGAGGAAATGGAGACGAGTAATACGGGGAAAAAGGTTGAGAAGTCGTTTCATCTCATGCGCTGTACGCCTCAATAACGACCTGTTTTATTCGCCATTATTCACAAAGCCTTTGATCATTGGCCTCTAATAAACGATCAAAGCTTCAGACTGGGGAACCGCGGCAATCGGCTGGTTCTCAAAATCCTGATACCGTTTATCCGTTTGATGAGCCTGTCGTTTTAGCCAAGGGAAAAACCAACGCAATAGTTTGAGCTGTCTAAAAACTGCTTGAGGATCAGCCAGATGGGTTTTCGGCAGTGCTAGCCCGAGATCTTTAAAGACCAGACCCAAAGGAATCTCGATTTGATCTTGTAACTGTAGAAGCTTGGCAAAAATGGGACCATAGGCCGCCATGAGAGAGCCCACGCCACCGCGAGCCTGTCCCCAGCCGATAAAATATAGTCCCTTATAATCTGCGAGAAAAGCACCGGCGTAGCATTGCACCACAGCCCCCTGCACGCGCTGTAGTTCGGCAGGCAAAAATGGATAGGCTACGTGGTAACCAGTAGCACAGATAATCAAATCCACCGTTTCCGTGCTGCCATCAACAAAGTAAACCTGTTGGCCTGCCAGACGATCAACGGCTGGCTTAGGAGCAATCCGTCCATGCTGAATGTAGTAAGGAACTTCGTTGTTAAGCGTAGGATGTTTTGCGAAAAGCCGATGCTGGGGCTGGGGCAGCCCGTAGCTTTTGTGAGGCCCAAAGGTCAGTCGAATGATGGTATGAAACAGCAGTCGCTGTAGCCATTCCGGCGTCCAAGGCTGGGCTAAGTTAGCGACGGGGATACCGGCAAAGCTTTTGGGAATGAACCAGACCGATTCTCGCAGACTGAGGATTGACTTAGCACCCACGCGGGCTGCTTCAGCTGCAATGTCACAGGCTGAATTGCCACCGCCAATCACCAAAACCCGTTTTCCCCGGAGTTGGTCTGGGTGACGATAGTCTTTAGAGTGCAAAATATCCCCGTTGAAGGTCCCTGTTAGGTCAGGAAATCGTTTACACCAGTGGTGACCATTGCAAAGGATGACGCCTTTATAAATCGACCGGTCACCAGTTGCAAATGTGACCTCCCACTGGTTTTGGGCGATCGGCCTCACCAAAGTTACCTTGCGACGCAGTTGGATATGATCTCGCAACTGAAAATGATCCGCGAACTGATGCAAGTAATCCACCATATTTTGAGCACTTGGAAATGGCGGATAATGGCTTGGCATCGGGAAATGAGTGAACTGGGTGACTTGTTTAGAGGAAATGATGTGGGCAGTGACATAAACTCCGTGGTGCCAGTTGCCACCGATATCACTGCTGGCATCAACTTGGTCATAGGGGATATCAGCCGTCTTGAGGGCCTGAGCGATGCCTAAGCCGACGAACCCGGCCCCAATAACTA
>JBCCNE010000618.1:0-2716 GCA_039026015.1 Cyanobacteria bacterium P01_C01_bin.70
GATCGCCTCTACTCGTCGCAACCAATATGCCGCCGATGCCCCCTTCAATGACTTTTATGCTGGAGCGTTTACCTATGTGTTGACACAATATCTCTGGCAGCAAACGGGCGATACTCAGCTCACTAGTGCGATCGGCAATGTTGCCCGCACCACGACAGAGCTATCCTTCAGTAATCAAGAGCCCCAGTTCGAAATTCAACCCGAAAGCGAGTTTGCTTCCGCGCCCCTATATTTCACCCAAAAGATTACAGCTCCCGCTGAAGCGGTAATCACCAGCGTCTCTGACGAGGCCGTGGAGGTGTGGCTGGGCGGCGTTAATCCCAACAGTTTGGAAGGCTTTAATGCCGGAGCCATATTATCCGGCGTTAATGCTGCGGGCCAGACTCAGGGACTCGTGCAGTTGACTGATCGCAGCGGCCTCACGGGGCGTGGCCAACTGCTCGAAGCCGATATCTTGCCGACGGGTGCACTATTGCAAGAGCAGGTGCGCGGCATTCCCACCAACGTTACCCTGCGGATTGGCCTAGATGACTCTCTAGAAGCTGATACGGTCAAAGCTCGCATGGCCTTAGCGACCATTCCTGCCATCGAACCGCTCGCTTTAGGGGGGGACGAGGTTCATTACATTCTCGGACGCCTGACGGCTGCCTATCGTCGGGAACTGGCCGGACAGCCCAACCTGCCTGCCGAGGGCAGCATCGGGCTCTTTTCTCAGGGGCTTGATTTGGTGCCCGACTCCTATGGCTATCCGGATGAGGCTATTGATGCCGCTGTAGAACGGCTGCGACCCAAACTGCGATCGCTCCTAGCCGCCCGCACGGTCAAACTAGTCCTTAACCCCAGCTCTTCACGCTTGAACCTAGGCGTGACCATGATTCCTGCAGCCGGTAATCAGTTGCTTGCCAGTAAATTTACTTTACGCGGCGGCAACGCCCCGACTGCTCCTCAAATGGCAGCTAATCAAATTCCTTTAGGGACGGCCATCCGCTTTGAAATTGAAAATCGAGAAAACCGTGACCTGTACTTGAGTGTTTTAGCCATCGACTCGGCAGGAGAGATGGCGGTCATCTTTCCCAACCAGTGGGCAGCCTCCATTGAATCCACTCGATTGCCTGCTAGCACAACGCTACAACTGCCAGCGCCCGACCTTGACAGCTTTCGTCTCGTGACCCAGCCTCCTGTGGGTAAGACGGAAGTTTTGATTGTTGCCAGCACCAATCCCATGGACAAAGCGCTGCAAGGGCTACAGGCGCTCGCCAATGAGCGCGGCTTTCGCGATGGCCCCATTCCTGTGATCGACCCCGAGGCCGTGATTGAGGATCTGTTAGCCGATGTCAGCAATACTGAGGAGACAGGCAATGTCCCGACGCGAGCAGTCAGCGTGTCTCAACTTGCCGCCCTGTCAATCACCTTTGAGGTGATTTGAAGGTAATTGACAGGGCGGCAATCCTTGCCTTGAACACATGAAAAGCTTCATACGTCTGATCGACTTGAAAGACACGCACCCAAATTCTTGCCTAGTCGTAATCTTAGGGCTTCTGTAAGATTTCCCATGGAGATCAGTACTTAGCTGAGTGCTAAAGAACCCAATTATTTGTTCGTTGGGCTGATGTTTTTGTTAATACTCACGGTTTGCAGTTGAGCTTGTGCCGTCTGTTTTGTGCCCTTCTAGCGGCCAAATTTTACAGAGGCTGGGGTCAAAATCTTGCAAAATTCTGGGCTTAAGGCCCTGCAGAGGTACAGAAAAGAGGACAAATCCAAGAGATGGATGTACGACCAGGACATCAGTAATCCGTAGCTGAGCTGATTTTTGAGTTGTATATAATACGAACTTTGATCAGTGCAACATTGCTTTGATTCATAAAGAGTCCCCCTTTTATGTAAAAATTTCTTGGTTTATCTTCAAGATTTATTCAAGCGTAGAAAATATCTCAAACGTTGTAATTTCAGTGATTTCAACCACTAAAAACCGCTGCTGATCATCCGGTTTTTTGGCGGCGGTTCAAGAAGAGAGTATTAAATCTGATCGCGTCGTCTGCATTCTCGGTGTAATTACGGCAAAATATAAAAATATTTAAGAACACCTCTTTACATTTACCTGAGCTGAATATGTTTGTAGCGTTTTTGACAGCGCTTGATTGGGTGTATTTGTCAGTTCCTTATCAGTAAGTCATCAGTAGTCAAGTTGCGATCGTCAATTTTCATTTTCTGGCTCCGAGTAAGCATTGTCCCTAAATTGCTCTATTGCTGTTAACTTCTGTCTCTCATGACGGCTAAACCCATGCATGCTGCAACTACAGTAAAATCAGCGGCCCAAAATTCTCGATCTGACTTTCAGCAGCAGCTCGCAGAGTGCGATGCTGCCCTTGAGCGTGGTGAAGCTACGGCAGAGAGATGGCAACAGCGCAGCTTTTGTTTGGTGCAACTGCAGCGCTACTTTGATGCCCTTTCCAGCTATCAGGAAGCGTTGAAGCTTGATCCGGACAACCCCAAAGCTTGGTGCAACTATGCCAGCACATTGGCTGCAGTGGGGCATTTACCTGCGGCAGTGCAAGCCTATGATCGTGCCCTAGACATAGCACCCGATTACGCTAACGTTTGGCGGCGACGGGGTAAAGTGCTTTATCACCAAAAAGAATATGTCAGGGCGATTGAAAGCTATGATCACGCTTTGGCGATTGCTCCCACTGATGCTCGCCTTTGGTATGGTAAGGGC
>JBCCNE010000619.1:0-2709 GCA_039026015.1 Cyanobacteria bacterium P01_C01_bin.70
GGGCGATCATAGCCTCTCACGCGAATCCCATCGTGAGCGGACTTGAGCCCGAGACAAACCTGGCGAATAATGCCCAGAAATCTGGCGATCGGCAGGGGATTTTGACTAATCAGAAAGCTCAAACTTTCGCCTTGCAAATATTCCATTACGTAAAATGGAATGTCGTCTTCGTTGACCCCATAGTCGGTGACTCGAACGACGTGGATGCTGCTCTGTCCTAGCTGGGCACAGGTAGTGGCTTCTTGGACGAAGCGATCGCGCATCTTATCGGACAGCAGCGTCTGGGAGAGAAACTTGACCGCGACAATAACGCCACCTAGTAGAGTATCTTCGGCCCGGTAAACCTTGCCCATAGCCCCTTGCCCTACGAGTTCCATGAGCTCGTAGCGGTTAGCAAGTTTTTGGCCGATGTTGGGATCTGGCATGGTTTCAAAGATAATGGCAGGTCAGTCACTGAATGAGGAATCAGCGGCCTCAAAGAAAGGAGCAAGCGACCAAGCGCCTGCTGCATGATTGTGGCAACTCAGGATATGCACCAGGAGATTATTTGGCGTGCCCTGATCTTTTCACGCCGCCAGCCAGTCAGCAAGCAACTTCTGACAGCAGTTTTGTTTATCGTAATCTAGATGGTTGATGGTTTAAGTAAGTGGGTCGATACGGAAGTTACTGGCGATTTGATAATAGCCTGGTAGGGCTAGCGGTCATCAAATGCAATACACCTAGAGGGCTCGCTGAGTTGGCTATAGGCAGTGGACGAGATAGTCCCAGTGCTTGATGATACACCCTCTTCATCCGCTTTAGTAGCTTCAAGATACCCAAGGCTAAAGGGCTGCTATCGGTTACTGGCGCTCTAAATTGGCTTCGATCGCGGTTGTCAAGTAGTGTCCTGCCATGATGCCACTCGATAAGTGGTAGTGCTGTTCGTTGACTTGATAAAGCGTTTCGAAGCCGGTGCGTCGCTGGCGATCGCCCAAACACCAATATCTTTGCACCACTGAGGCAGGGGCCACCCAACCCTCGCCCTCAACGCGGCCTAATGCACTATGCTGCAACACAAAAGTATATTGGCGTTCTCCAACCGCTAAGCGTCCCTTATATTGCAGCGCAATTTCATCATGGTCATCGTTGGGAAAGGTGAATTTCATTACCATCGTGAACCAGTTGTCGCGGCTCCAGGCAATTAAGATGCCCCCCCGCAGCGCCATCGGCGGCTTATCACGTTCTAACCAGTTGCCCTGGAGCACCCAGCGACCGGGCTCAATCAAAAATGTGTGATTCACACTACAGTTTCCTGATAAGGCAGATGAGAGGCCATGGTTCGCGATCTCTGCATTGACGTCAATGTTTACGTCATGGATCACGATTTGGCCTGACCAAAATAGTAACGGCTATCTGTCTGGGTTAGCCACTGCATCTCCATCGAAACGTTCATAAAATTTTCTCAGGCCATGACGGAACTCGGAGGACAGAGCGCAGGATACCGAGTTTGAAATTCAGGATGCCAAAAGCCAAAACTGCAAACCCAAGCTCCTATCATCTCCAAAGCTCTTTGGGCAATTCTTGCACCCTGCTACCCGCTGCTACCCGGCCCCGCGCCCCCAACTTCCATGCCTCTCACCTAGCAAGATAGCCTGCTGCGCGCCGGTCACGCTAGGCAAATTTCCTGGAAAAGACTGCTGCCGCCAATAGGCTAAGACAGCAAAGGCCAAGGCTTCTTTGAGATCAGCCGGAACGCCTGCTGCGGCTGTGGATTGCACGTCAGTTTCCGGCAGGTGAACGCGTAAGCGATCAATCAGGTATGTGTTGTAGCTGCCGCCGCCACAGAGCAAGACTTCTTCGGGCAAGCAGGGAAGAAAGACGCGATAGCTCTGAGCAATGGAGCGGGCCGTCAGCTCGGTGAGACTAGCCAGAATATCCGCCGGAGTTAACTCCAAGGCCGTGGCAGCGGCCAAGCACTGCTCTAAAAAATTCTGACCAAAGAGTTCTCGCCCAGTTGATTTGGGGGGCAACTGCGCAAAGTAAGGATGCTGCAGCCATTGATTTACCAACGCCGTGTGTGGGGTTCCCTGCGCGGCCCACGCTCCATCTCGGTCATAGGTTTGCTGCCCCTGGGAAAACCGGGTAACTGCCAGGTCTATCAGACTATTTCCGGGACCAGTGTCCCAGCCCAATACTTTAGGGGGGGAGCCTTGCCGAGGGGGCGGCCAAGCTGGCAGCAGCGCGACGTTGCCAATGCCACCTATGTTTTGTACACAGCGATCGCGTTGAGGATGCGTCAGCAGGGCCAGATCTACTGGCGGCACTAGCGGTGCCCCCTCGCCACCTACGGCAATGTCTGCTTGACGAAAATTGCTTACCGTAGGGCATTGAGTCAAGGCGGCAATCAGGTCGCCGCGACCTAGCTGTAGGCTGTAGGCCAGACTTGAGCCCAGCGATTGGGCTGTTTCCTGACGCGGGCGATGAAATACCGTTTGTCCGTGAGAGCCAATCAAATCCACCGGGCCATACTGTTCAATCAGGGCATTTGCAGTTTGAGCAAACTCATCGGCGATCGCATCGTCCAGCGCCGCCAAAGCTTCCAGCGCGATCGACTCGCCATTCGCCAGCGCTAGCACTTGTTGGCGGATGGCGTCAGGATAGGCTCGTGTTCGTCCACCCAGAATCTTAACTTCGAGGTCATACCCGGTGCCTGTAATGTTGGCTAAAACA
>JBCCNE010000620.1:0-2691 GCA_039026015.1 Cyanobacteria bacterium P01_C01_bin.70
CGGTGCAGTTAATTTAGAGCTTCCAAGCGCTGTCTGTTGAGGTCATCAATGAGGCCAGCCAGTTTACTGCTGTCGGCCTGATAAACTTCGCCGCAAAAATGGCAGGTCGCTTCGGCCCCATCGTCTTTTTCGATCATGTCCTGCAGTTCATCAACGCCGAGCATTTTGAGGGCACCCAACATGCGATCGTAAGTGCAGGGACAGTGGAAGCGAATGTTCATAGTTGCGGCATCTTGCAGAATCTGAAGATTCAAATCGCCTACCAGAGTCTCAAAAATTTCTTCAAGCGTCTGATCAGCCCGCAGTTTAGGGGTGAAGTCTGCCAGCATGCCCACGCGCGATTCCAACAGCGAAATTAGCGATGCATCACGGGCAGCCTTAGGCATCACTTGCAAAAGCAGTCCTCCAGAGGCTTCGACGCCCTGTTCATCTACATGAACGCCCAGCGCCAGGGCCGAGGGAGTTTGCTCAGAAGTTGCCAGGTAGTAAGTCAGATCTTCACCAATTTCACCCGAAATCAGCTCTACTGTACTGGAGTAGGGTTGACCATAGCCGACGTCACGCACAACGTAGAGATAGCCCTGACGACCGATCGCACCGCCCACATTAAGCTTGCCGGTTGCCGTTGGGGGCAGTTCCACAGTGGGATCATCCACATAACCCCGCACGTTGCCATTCAGCCCAGCATCGACCATGACGCCGCCCATTGGGCCATCCCCTTTAATGCGTAAGTTAATACGCGATTCGGCTCGCTTCATGCTGGAAACCAATAGCAAGCCTGCTGACATGGCTCGTCCCAAAGCGGCGGTGCCGACGTAAGTGAGCTGATGGCGCTGACGCGCTTCTTCAACTAAATCGGTGGTGATGGTGCCGACAATGCGAATACCGCCATCGGCTGCGGTGGCGCGGAGAAGTTGGTCTGCCATGCAAACTTCCTGAGTATGTTTTGCTCTGCTTTTGCTAGTGCCATTGTAAGGATTTTTGGCCGATGAGTAGCTGTGTGAGGGCGGAGGGGGAAAGCGGAACTGCCCAGAAGGCTTTGGGTATCAAGGGGGTGGGATACCAGGTCTGGTTACCTACTGCCGAATTCCAAATTCTCTTTTGCCTTCTGAAACGGTGCTAATTTGGCTAAGAGTGTTCCAACTAATTACGCATTCAAATTCTCAACGAAACGATTCGGCTGGCAGGGCAAAAGCCCGTTTATTAATGGCTTTATTTAGTGGCCAGGCCAGGATGTCTTTTAGATGGAATACTCATAAGTAGCAACGGGATGAGTGATGAGTGGATTAGCCGCAACCGCGATCGCTTCGGTGCAGCGATTTCAGCAGCAGTCGGTGGGGTTGCTGCTGTATCAGTCGGTATTAGAGACGCCGATTAGTCGAGCTTGGCTCAATTTGTTGGATGCACTTTGCCGAGAAGATTCGGCAGATTGTTTGCGAGCTTATGGCCTGTGGTTTCGAACGTTGGCAGCGGCGCAGCAAACCTGGCAAGGACATTTAATTGAGCAAATTGTGCGCTCAGAAAATCCGTTTTCGCGGCTGGCGCAGCGATCGCCAGTGCAGGAGCTGCCTGCTGCCCTGATTGAGGCAGTACAAAGTGATTTGCGGCGCTTGCAAAGCCTTTATACCTGTGAGAGCAGCCAGCTCAGCCGGTGGGTGCAGACCGTCTGCCAGGTGCCCGAAACGCCCATTGTCTGGCATTTAGACAATGAGCTCTGGCCTGATGTTTCTTTTATGACGCTGCCGGATTGGCAAGTCGGACTGGTGGAACTGGCGACTTACTATCGTCAGCAGGGCATCGGCGTGATGGGACAGTATCGCGTTTTTCGCTGGCAAGCGGGCAGTTTAGTAGGCGTACCGCACCCCGATCCCATCAAGCTGCAAGATTTAGCGGCGTATGATGATCCACGTCAGCGTTTAATTCAAAATACGGAGTTTTTGCTAACGGGGCATCCGGCACTGCATGTGCTGCTGTATGGTAGCCGCGGGTCAGGCAAATCATCCTTAGTCAAGGCGTTGATCAATGAGTACGGCGATCGCGGACTGCGCCTGATTCAGGTGGATAAAAGCGAACTGACACATCTGCCGGAGATCGTCGAGCAAGTGCGGGAAGCGCCCCAAAAGTTCGTCATCTTCGTGGATGATCTGTCTTTTGAGGAAGATAACGATGCCTTTAAGGCTCTGAAAGTGGTGTTGGAAGGGAACGTGATTGCCCGCGCTCAGAATGTTGTGGTCTATGCCACCTCTAATCGCCGCCACTTGATACGGGAATATTTTGCTGATCGCCCCCGCCCCAGCGATCAAGATGAGATTCACTCGTGGGACACCTTGCAGGAAAAGCTCTCGTTCAGCGATCGCTTTGGCCTTACCCTCACCTTTGAGGCGGCTGATCAAAAGACCTATCTAGAGATTGTGCATCACCTCGCTGCCCAAGCCCAGCTAAAAATCGATGACGCATCCCTGCGCCAGCGGGCCTTGCAGTGGGCTACTCGCCACAACGGTCGCTCAGGTAGAACAGCTCGGCAATTTATCGACTTTTTGGCGGCTGAACTCGCTACTAAAGGTGCAGTCAACGCTTGGCAGACGTAGGAGAGGGTTACCTGGCGCTGCTCTCAGAAGCATTTGCCTGAGACATAAAACAGGGCAATTGCGCTGCCGTTATGGCTCCATGCCGTAGAGTTTATGTGTAGCA
>JBCCNE010000621.1:0-2685 GCA_039026015.1 Cyanobacteria bacterium P01_C01_bin.70
GTTCATTGAGCCTGATTTTGGTGATAACTGCCCCACCGATCCATTTGAGGTGTCTGATGCCGATACCATATTGGCTTACCTCAAGGGGCAAGAAGCACCTGGTGTTAGTGAGCCTCGTAAGGCTTTTGTCGGCTAGTCGCTAGATTTGTTAGCCCTCAAAGCTCCAAAGGCGGCTGGCTGTCAGGTTTGGCAGTTGGCCGTCACTAATTTTCACGATGTTAAGAGATCTGTTTATCGCTCGTCATTTGGGGAAAGTTGATGAAAATTTCCAACGCTAATATTCAAGAGCATTTGGATACGGTGTATGACGCCATTGTGGTTGGGGGCGGCATGGGTGGACTGTCGGCAGCCATTTATCTGGCGCGTTATGGTCTCAAATGTCTGGTGATTGAGAAGGGCAAAGGCCGCTCGCTGTGGATGCAAGACACCCGTAACTATCTAGGTCTGGACCCCGAAACGCCGGGACGTAGTATCTTGAGCCACGGCACCAAGCAGGCGATCGCTTGGGGAGCAGATCATTTGCGGGCCTTTGTTGAAGACGTCGAAGACGAAGGCGATACCCTTGCTGTTAAGGTCAAAGTGGGTCGAAAAGACAGTAAACATTACACCTTGCATAGCAAATATTTGATCGCTGCTTCAGGCGTCATTGATGTGCTTCCAGAACTAGAAGACATGCAAAATGTTTATGACTACGCGGGCTACACGCTGCATGTTTGTATGATCTGCGATGGCTATGACATGTGGGATCAAAAATCGGTCTTGATTGTACAGCGTGAAGCGCAAATCAATGCTGCCTTCGTGCTGAACTGGTTCACGCCATACATTTCGGTGCTGACGAACGGCAACTGCACAGTGGGCGATGCCATGAAGCAGAAGCTGGCGGAGCATGGATATCCTCTTTACGAATCGGCAATTGCGCGTTTTCATGGCGAAGCTCATCAGCTACAAGGCATTGAACTGGTCGATGGCACCATGGTTGAAGCCACTACTGGTCTGATCAATATGGGGTCGATTTATCACAACCACTACCTCAAAAACATTGAGGGTCTGACCTGGAATGGCGAAAACTTGCTCACCAATGAAATGTCTCAAACTACCCACGATCGCATTTTTGCGCTGGGTGATTTGAAGCAGGGGCTGAATCAAGTCTCGGTTGCCGTTGCCGATGGCACTTTGGCCGCCACGCAGATTTGGCGCTACATTCGTCGGGCCGCTCCGCCTCGCAAGTGGGAAGCTAATCTGCCGAAAGAAGTTGCTGTCTAGGAGCGGTCTCAGCCCAAAGCCGTCTTTTGAGTCTGGGAAGCTTTACTCCACTGCTGGAATAGCAGAGTGCCTTGAGCACGCCACTCTGCTATTCCAGCAGTGGAGTAGATTGTGCCTGTTTAGTATTGCAGAATGCGGATCTAAGGGCATGCGATGATCTGGCCAGGACAGCAGCGTATGGCTTGCTTAGCCATGAGGGTTTGCCTTACGCCAGCCGCTGCTAGGGTTTGAAGTATGGGTGAAACGCGATCGTCCGTCTGCTTATGCTTTTATCAATGTGCCAAAAAGTTAAATTCGTGGAACATTCAGCCATGCTGCCTTAACGTCTCTTGGAGGGAACTCGCTTCAGAATTTTCCAAGCTGGTAGTGCGGAGCGGCCAAACTAGGCGATGAAAAATCAACTATTAAGATTTAAGGGCATCAAATTCTTGCTTTCTCCACAGGAGTCTGGCGCACTGGTGCGAGTTCGTCTGTCCTATTTGAACAGTGATCCTTTAAAATTTTCTACAGATGAGGAGCCTGCTCAACTGTCAGAATAGTCAATGTGCGGCTCTCAAATGTGCATAAGGG
Organism: Cyanobacteria bacterium P01_C01_bin.70; assembly: GCA_039026015.1. Taxonomy (GTDB): domain Bacteria; phylum Cyanobacteriota; class Cyanobacteriia; order Phormidesmidales; family Phormidesmidaceae; genus Halomicronema. The sequence goes on from JBCCNE010000621.1 coordinate 1,834, forward strand.
AAAGATTTATGGAACCGGTCAATCCTGAGGCCAACAGTGCCAACAACGAGATGTCCAGTGCTGATAGCGAGCAGTCAACCGCAGACTCGCAAAGTGAAGAATATGTTCAGCAAGCATCTAAATTTATTCAGGAAACGTCTCTCGACAAGATGCTAGAAATGGCTGATGAAGCCGTTCGCAGAAAGATTATGGAGCGGGCTTCGCAACCGCCAAAGTGGGTGCTACCCGAAGATTAAAGGCTAATCGGTTATGCTGTTCTCCCTGATCTGAGGCTAAATTTCGAGGTGAAGTGATGAGCCGGAATGTTCGGTAGTCAACTGCCTAATGGAGATCTCTCAGGTTCTGACCTGGGCTTTACTGTATCACTTCTACGGCAGCTGATTTGTGAGCCTTACGGCCATTAATTTGCGAATTTCGGTGGTTGGCTTTGCAAAACTAGGTCGCCACCTGAGAAGGTAGAAGCGTTAATTGGGTCGATAACCAAGCTGCCGATGACATCAGCGATGTCACCCGTATCTTCAAGCGCATAGACGGCTCGAAGATTTTGTGAACTCGCTAACGCGGCCGCTGCTGCTCAAGCCCATGAATAACAGCCTTAGCATTGGCAAGTTTTTGCCTTTTGACTAGTAGCGATTGTCTCAGCTAGTAATTGTTCCAACCGAGTAAAAGTACCGCTGCGGTAAGAATTGTTCCACCGATTCCTCGGATGTTTTGGCCAATGCGACGGCGAGCGATCGCTGAAAAATATCCTTGCATCGGTGATGAGTTGGGACGGCGACCCCGCTGCAAAATTTTGACTTCTAACTTGCGAGGCAATAAGGCCATAGCAGAGACCTGAGGAATCTGGGCAAA
>JBCCNE010000622.1:0-2683 GCA_039026015.1 Cyanobacteria bacterium P01_C01_bin.70
GATCGCTGCTTTTGACTTTCTCAACTTCCCTGCCTGCACCATGCTGTTTAGCCTTGCAAATTTACCGTATTGGATTTGTTTGGGTGCAGGGCTGCTCTTATTTATGATCGTCATCTTGTCTGGGGGCGGCGATGATGACCTTGATGTGGACGCAGATGTGGATGCTGACCTCGATGTCGATGCTGATGTTGAGTTGGCAGCAGGTATTCTTGGCAGAGCTTCCTCGGACGTCGATGCTGATATCGATGGCGACACGACAGCCGTCAGTCCACTCCAAATTCTCGCCTGGTTTGGCGTTGGGCGTACGCCGCTAATTTTGCTGCTGGCAATGGATTTGACCTTATGGGGCTTCATGGGCTGGGTGCTGACTGTGGCCATCGGCGAAGCCATTGCAAAAACGCCAGCCGGATGGCTCGCTGCGGGTATTTTTATCGGCTCGCTGGCGTTTGCTTTATTCCTGGGTAGCAGGCTGTCGCGACCCATTGGCCAAATTTTTGCCGCATTTGGCGAAGATACCAGCAGCGATCGCTTGGTGGGCTGTTTGGGAACAGTAACTTCTGCATTCATCCCCTTTGAGCACTCGGGTAAAATCGGCCAAGTAGATGTCAAAGATGCAGCCGCCAACTTTGTGACGGTGAGTGCTAAGCTACCTGACTGGGCCACCATTACCCTGCGGCGAGGGGCCAAAGTGCTGGTTATTGAGCGTTCTGGCGGCTACTACCTGGTCATAGCCCGAGACAGTCCTGACCAAGCGCGATGGTTGAGTAACGAAAAGCTGTCTTAACAGTATTGGTTCCGATATGTTGACTGAAATCAAAGTTGTGATGAGGTCCTTATGTTGTTCTGGTTGACCCTGATGCAATCTTTACCAACGCTTCCTCAACTAGATTTGGAGGAAACTGTGGAGTCTCTGGAAATAGAGGCTCCAGTTATTGTGGAAGAAATGTCGCTACAGCCAAGCCCGGTGGTGGGGCAACTGGGTGGCCTGGGAGCGCTAGCGGTGAGTGGAGTCGTCGCCTTTGTCATGCTGCTGCTGTTGGCGACGGTAGCTTACACACGGGTTTATGTCATTACCCCAACAAACGAAGCATTTGTGAAAACAGGAGGCGTTTTCCTGAAGCAAAAAAAGGTCATCCTTAATGGTGGGTGTGTCGTGCTTCCCGGCTTCCATGAGCTGACCCGAGTGCCACTACGAGAACTCTCGATTGATGTGGAGCGAACCGGCAAATTAGCTGTGCGAACTCAAGATTACCTGCGAGCAGACATGCGCGTGACCTTTTATGTCTGTATCAACGCTTCCGAGGATGATGTGTTGACTTCAGCGGCTCGCTTGTCTCGTGAGGGACGCATCACGCCAGAGGACATCAAAAATGCTTTAGAAAAACGGGCTGATGATGGCATTCGCGCTGCCGCTAAAACCAAGACTCTGGCGGAAATTGATTCTGACAAACTTGGTTTCGCCCAAGAAGTGCTGAATCTGATCGAACCGGATTTAAAGAAAGTGGGGCTGACTTTGAACAATCTGGCCATTTCAGAAATTGAGGAAAGTGACACCTACGACACCAATAACTTCTTCGATGCTCAGGGCGTGCGGCTGCGCACAGAGACCATTCAGCGCTCAATTCAGCAAAAGCGAGAGGTCGAGCTGGCAACCCGAGTCGAGATCGAGCAAAAGGAGCTAGATGCGGAGAAGCGATCGCTCGAAATTGCCCGCGATAAAGAAGATGCCAAACTGTCTCAAACCCTCGAAATCGAATCTTTGAAGGCTGAGCGGGAGCGGGAAATCCAGGAAAAACGGGATCAGGAAGCCGCTACGGCCCAACGCACCAAGATTTTGCAAGAGCAGTCTGTGGAGGAGGAGGAAATTAACCGCAAGCTGAGCGTGCAACAAAAGCAAATTGACGCCGATATAGAACTCGAAGAGCGGCAAAAAGCGCTGAAGATTGCCCAGGCCCGCCAGCGAGAGGAATCTGATGTGGCGGAGGTCAACCGTCAGAAAGCGGTCGATTCGGCTCAGTTTCGAGCGCTGGTGGATGTCGCTGAGGCCGAAAAAGAGTCGAAAGTGGCTCAGCAAGAGGCGGCGATCGCCATCGCGGAGCAAGAGCGCAATCGGTTTATGGCAGAAGCTGAGCGCGCCCAGGCCGAAGCAGCGGTGCAAACGGCTACCTCTGTTGAGCAGGCGGAGCGGCAGCAGCGACTGTCGGCAATCGCGGCAGAGCGCGAGGCCCAAGAACGCCGCATTGCAGATCAAAATGTGGTAGAAATCGACGTTTTTCGCAAACGCCGACAGGCAGAAATTGGCCGTCAAACTGCGGAATTAGAAGCCGAAGCGATTCGGACCCTAGCCCAAGCAGAACTCGATAAAGCATTGGCTCAGGCTCAGGGACAGCAGGCTAATATCGAAGCTCGTAATGCTATCAGTAGCGCCAACCTCACTGCTGATGTGATTGCCCAAATCTGGCCCCAACTGGCTGAGCGCCTCCCCGAAGTTCTAAAGTCGCTGGCTCCCCAACCGGGCGTGATTGGGGATGCTCGCATCTACGCCTTTCCGGGCGCAAACGGAGATAGTCATGGTCAGAATCCCGGCGAGATTAATAAGCTGCTGCTTTCAACCAGTGGTTTAGCCTTAATTAATAGCCTGCTAGAAGACGGCAAGCTTGGGACGGTGTTGAGTCAAGTGAAA
>JBCCNE010000623.1:0-2674 GCA_039026015.1 Cyanobacteria bacterium P01_C01_bin.70
ATCTCTGGTTTGCAGCGCTTCGTTAGTTTGCAGATTTTCGCTGCGATAGATGTAATTTAGCAAAGCCGACGCTTGCTGACCGTCTAATTCCCCAGTTGATATGGCATCTAGCTGAAATTGCCGCTTAACAGCGCTCACCTGGTGATAAATAGTTGTTCCGCTTAGCAGACTGCCCAATATCAGTATTAGCAGCGGTATGGAATACTTCAGCGAAAAGGGAAAACGAGATAACCAACGGTACAACATGAATTCCACGAGCTATGGCCATCAGCAGCAAGGCGATCAATTAAGGAAGTAAATATGACCCCAGCGTTTTGTTATAAAAACACGTCAGCTCAGCCAGCAGACTGCCGTGCATCAGTGCTTTCAAGCAGTGAAAAGCAGACAGGATTATCAGGCTATGGGGTGATCGCCAAGCCGTGTTGTCAGTCTGCCCAGGGGAGAAAGCACTCCACCAATTTTCGGAAATGAGTTTTTGGCATGAAACCACCAACCTGCGGCTACCCTGTCGGCAACAGGTGGTAAATAAGTCTTTTAGTCAGAGCGCGGCGACAGCCAGAGATTCTCCATCTGTAGCGCCACTATGCGAAGCCGCTCCAAAAATAAACGTGACTTACAGAAAGCCGGCTATTTGGTTAGTTCTGAATGTACCGGACATTCCGACAAGGACTGGGTTCTCGCTTTGTAAGCTTGCCAACATCTGAATCTTTGGCAGGGGAAGCAGCGAAGTCACGGACGACTGATGTGAGGGGCAACGTCGGCGTAGCAGCGATGCTCCCTCTACGTTGCTCCTTCTTGATGAAATCTAAAAAGCCCCCGGCATCTGATGATGTGAGGGCTAGGGCAAGCGCCATTGAACATGCGATGGTTATGCTGTGCCTAGTTGCCTACGGTAAGCAGCACAGCGTAGACGCCACAGTTGACCGTTTGGCATTCCAGCATATCAATTTCATAAACGAATTCTCCGGGCTGAGTCACACTGAACTCGATTAAGCCAGTCGGGCCATATGTCACATCTTGCGCCCCAATCTGCGGAAAATAGACGTCTAAATCGACGGTGTCGTCATCGCCCCCAATCAAGAGCACGTACTCGCCGGTATAAGGAATATCGACGCTGACAGTTTGCACATCGCCATTCTCTAAGAAAGCAGTGTAATAGGGAGCTCCATCAAGACTGTTGAGATCATATCCGGCACTCTGCAAACGGACTCCAGCATTGTATCCAGCCTGATACATAGAATCTTCTGACGCATCTTGGGCCAGCGCTGTGGTGGCGGTGCTGCCAACTGCAATTGCAATCCCAGCCGTGACACCAGCCAACCGATAGCCAATACTTTTGACAGACATAATGAGCAAACTCCTTAAAATTAGAAATAAGATTTCACCAAGGCGAGTCGTCAATTGATGCTAAAAATCTTTTGAGATAAGCATCCTCGCACCCGTCGCAACTTCACAACGCCAGGAGCGAAACCCCTGACTGTCAGAGCCTTTGAAAGCTAAATGATGACAGTCCCTAGAGTTGTGACCTGTAGTGAGAATGCCCAGTTGAAAGGATGAAATTCGATACTCGCCATACTGAATTTTGAGTGTCGGTCATGACGCGAATCATCGATAGCTTTACGTAAATCTGGAAGCTAGTAGCTCTCTTGTCTAGGGGCTGTCATCATTTAACGCTCGACTCCTTATGTTGAAAGCAGTTCAGCCCTAGCGGGTTTTGCAGAGCGGGCGCGGTAATGCCGATGCCGCAAGCATTCTAGATTTAATTGATGACGCGCTCTAAAGTGGAGTGCAGCTCGCTGATATTGGCTTCCAGCTACCGCGTCAATCTTTATACTCCGGCTGTTGCGTCGGTAAGCATACGAAGATGTTGAAATGGCGGCGGTGTGCTTTAGGGCGATCGCGACAGACCTCACCGCCTGATCGCGACAGACCTCACCGCCTGATCGCCCACACAAACTTACCGCCAGCGTTGACAACTTTGGTAAGACGTACCATCAATGACCATGCTAAAAACCTTGGGCAAGCAGCATTATGCTGCCCGTCCCAACGTCCTAAGCTAGAGGCTGGAACCTTGGCTGACCCAGCCTTAGATAGCTAAACATGATGACAGCTACTAGATATCCCCTTCTCCCTCAAAGAGGGTATCTAGCGGTTGAGCATTGATTTGGCAAACCTCTCGCAGATAGCGGGAGAGCACATCATTTTGCCCGTGCGTAACATAGACCTGTTGGGCACCCGTTGCTCGAATAGTGTTGATCAAACCTGGCCAATCGGCATGATCTGATAGCACAAAGCCACGCTCATAGCCCCGTCGTCGTCGCGCTCCCCGTACCGCCATCCATCCCGAGGCAAAGGCAGTCTGAGGCGATTTAAAGCGCTTCATCCAGCTAGAGCGATGCCCCGAAGGCGGTGCCAACACCAAATCGCCAGTGTACTTGTGGTTTTTCGGCACATCAGCGGTGTTGATGGTCGGCAGCAGAGCAATGCCCTGGTCGCGATAAATGTCATTGAGGGCGGCGATCGCTCCATGCACGTACACCGTTTGGTCAGTAAATTTCATTAGCTCACTCAGCACCCGTTGAGCTTTACCAAAGGCATAGCAAAAAAGGAGAGAAGGGCGATCGCGATCAGCCTGCCACCAGTCGTAAATTTGACGGGCAGTGACTTCGCCTGG
>JBCCNE010000624.1:0-2670 GCA_039026015.1 Cyanobacteria bacterium P01_C01_bin.70
GCACGGTTTCATAGCATTTAGCGTCTTCCAGCAGATGCGTCAGGGTTAGCATGGGCAGTGGTCACTCGTCTCATGCGGTATCGTAACAAGCTACCCTCGTCCCATCGCTCATTCCAACTCCTCAAAACAGCTATTGAGCCTCAATTAAATGCTCAGGGCTTTGACTATCCAGCTATTCCAAAGGGTTTTTAGCTTTGACTGATGCTTCACTCTAGAGAGTGATAAATCAATCAGGACCAATTATGCCTAACAGGAGGCCTATCAAGCTTGCATATTCTATGTAGCTGACTCCTCAAGAAAGCGGAACTCTGTATCTCTCGGGTTTAAAACATAGTCCTGTTGAGGAGACATGACCAGTTCCATTTTCAAAGCAATTTAATGTTAGGCGCTTTGGCCCTTGCTGCGCTTGATATGCTCCATAATGCGAACCTTACGGGCTTCTTCTTCACGCTTATCAGGAACATTCTCGCTAAGTTTAATGTTCGAACTAATGGATAGGTGCTTTTGAATTTGCTCTTTGCTGGCCATAAAGTCTTCTCGATCAATAACCTATAACTGCATCCGAAAAAAACCAGGATAAATCAACGAATTTTCGCAGAAAAATCCTGGCAATCATCACTATGAGGAATATTCTCCAGTGGCAGCGGAGAATTACCTTTGTGTTTCTTAATATACTCTGACGAGTACTCTAATCTCAAGCTTCCAATTCACAAATTAGTGATGCATCGAGCAATCGCACCGGGTACCTATGGTCTTGACGCGATCATCCTCAATCTCTCTGCAGCCCCATCTGCAAAGAACCCATACTTAGAGGCCGTAGCTAAGAGCTAAGTCATTGAGTAGCTAAATGATGGCAACCCCTAGCTTGTAAAGTTGGGACGGGCGCGGTAATGCTTATTCCACAAGGTTTCTAACATCAATTGATGACGCATCTCAGCCAGCCTCAGCGTAGGATGAAAAGCAGCCTGTTTTGAGACCTGCCAAGTGGCCAATCAACTTCCCCGACTTGTGCAACTGCTGCCCAAATGGCTGGTAGAACAATGGTTTAGCTCAGCCACCCCAGAAACTCAGGAGCACTGGGATGTGGTGCCGCCTGGCATTATTCAAGCTTTAGACAACCAATTAACAGCCCTACCACCACCGCCGCCATATCAAAAGTCCATTCAGCTAGCGGCAAGAGAAGCGCTTAAAGCTTGGCAAACCAGCCCCGAAACGGCGAGCAATTGCCTGGTAGTTTTAGGCAGTCCGGTCGATGCGATTCCTGACATCATTAAAAATAGCCTGCAAGACTATCTGTTAGATTGCGATGTCAACTTCGTGCTGAGCGACTATCAGCGATCGCCACAGGCTCTGGCCATTACCGACCACTTGCGGCAGCAGTTAACGCCAATAGCCAGCCAACAGCCGGCAGAACCGCCGGTATCGATGTCTTCATCTGATTTACAGAATTATCGGCCTTCAGTGCTGGTGATTCCTAGCTTAGAGCCCTGCTTTTTACGCTGCATTCAAGGCTGGGAAGGCATTGAATATTTGCAAAACCAAATCGCCCAGAACTCTGCCCACTTTTGGGTGTTGGGATGCAATCACTGGGCTTGGGTCTTTCTCGACAAAGTTTGTCAAGTTAGTGCCTATTTAGAGCAAACGCTGCCGCTGCCAAAGTTAACGGGTGAAGCACTATCGCAGTGGTTGCATCCCCTGCTGAATAATAAAATCGAGTGCGAAGATGAATCTTTGACCGTGCGCGTCACAGCCGATGATGACCTCTACTGGGAGGCTCTGGCCAAGCTCTCAAACGGCAGCGCCACCGCCGCCGCTCAACTGTGGCTGCAATCACTGCGAGTAGATGCTGACCAATTAACGGCTGAAGGCACCTTGCCGCCAGACACGCAAACGCTGGATATCGTGATGGCAAAACCAGCGTTGCCCAGCCTAGCCAAGCTAGAGACGCTTGATCGATACCTGCTGCATACATTGCTGATTCACGGTCAGCTGACGCGACCACATCTCGCCCTGAGCCTGGGAGAAAACGAACGGATTATTCGCTCGCGGGTACAGGTGCTGGAACGAGAGGGCATCATTCGGCAGACGGCACAGCAGTTGACCGTGCATCCGGCCTGTTATCCCAAGCTCTACAGCGAGTTAAGTAACAACAATTTTCTGATCGGGCAGGCATAGATTAATGACAACTCATCAGATGCACCCACACTGGCTACTCGCACAAGATCCTCTACAGACAGGGGAGAAGCTGGATGCCCTCTTTAAAGAGCCAAACCTTCAAGCAATACTGCAGGCGGCAATTACGCTGGCGATCGCCTACGGCCTATTGGTGGCTATTCAAAGCTTTACAACCGGCATTTCAGAAAAGGTGCCGCGCCGGTTTCGCCTGATTATCAAGCAGTCCGTACCGTTCTTAAAGGCGCTAGTACTGATTGTTGGGATGGTTCGATTACTCCAGCTCTTCGTCAACCTGAGTGGATCAAATCTGCTTGCCCTCACCGGCACGATCGCAGTCGCCTTGGGCTTTGCCTTTAAAGACTACGTTAGCTCGATTATTGCAGGCATCGTAACCCTGTTTGAGGGCTCCTTTCGCATGGGCGATCGCGTTCGCATCGGCGATTATTACGGTGAAGTTGTGAACTATGGTTTAAGAGAAGTGCGCCTGCAGACTCC
>JBCCNE010000625.1:0-2666 GCA_039026015.1 Cyanobacteria bacterium P01_C01_bin.70
GTTGGGAAATTCTTCTTTAGCGATTTCAAGGGCGTCGCTGTCCACCTGATCGAGTTTGTTAAAGGCTAACAAAATGGGGCCTGGGGTCGTCGGCATATCGCCCAAAATGCTCATCACGGAGCGAATCTGGCTCTGCCAAGCGGGATGTGAAAGATCGACGACGTGCAGGAGGGCGTCCGCTTCGGTCACTTCTTCGAGGGTGGCGCGAAAGGCGTCAATCAAGGACTCAGGCAGGTCACGAATAAAGCCCACGGTGTCGGTTAAGACCAGTTGGGTTTGGGTTTGGGTTTCACTGTCGAGCACGCTCAGCCGTCGGGTGGTGGGGTCGAGGGTGGCAAACAGCTGATCGGCGGCGTAGATTTCCGAGTTGGTGAGGGCGTTGAGCAGAGTGGATTTTCCCGCATTGGTGTAGCCAATAACGGCAATCGAGGGAACGTCGGTGCGCTGACGACGCTGACGCAGGCGATCGCGGTGGGCCTGAAGCTGATTAACCTCACGCTGCAGTCGGGAAATCCGCCGCTGAATGGCTCGGCGCTCGGTCTCTAGCTTGGTTTCACCAGGGCCACGGGTGCCGATGCCGCCCCCCAGTCGAGACATGGCCTGACCGCGTCCGGTCAAGCGAGGCAGCTGATATTCCAGTTGGGCCAGCTCAACCTGCAGTTTGCCAGCGCCAGTGCGAGCCCGCTGGGCAAAAATGTCGAGAATGACTTCGGTGCGATCGACCACACGCACACCCATTTGTGATTCTAAATTGCGAACTTGGGCGGGGGACAGATCGCGATCAAAGACGACCAGCGTGGCTCCCAGCGTTTGCGCTTCGAGAGCAATTTCCTGCACTTTACCGGCGCCCAAGACCGTTTGGGGATGAGGGCGATCGCGCCGCTGATGCACCGTAGACAAAACTTCTCCGCCCGCCGTTTCGACCAGTCGTTCCACTTCCATCAGGCTATAGCTGAACTGGGCTTTACCTACCTGGCCGGTCATCAGCCCGACGACGATAACGCGATCAAGATCGGTGTCAACCTGCTGCGCCACAAAGACGCGGCGAAACTCTTCTTCGAGGGCATCGGTTAGGGCCGTAAAGTCTTGTTGGGCCAGGCTTTCGAGCGGCATGGCATCAGAAATCGTCCAGCGGGCCTCGGGATGGGGCACCAGATGCGCCAGATAGACTGCCTCCACGTAACCCGTTGCGCCCCCGCCGCGACGTTCAAAGCCCTGACCCGACAGTGACACCGTTACGAGGGCATCAAGACGCTGCATCGCCATCGCGGTCAAATCGCTGGTGCCCGGGGGCTCGTGCTTTAGCTGAGTGGCAATACAGCGAATGCCGCAGAGACGTTCGGCACCATAGCGAGGCAGCTCCAAGGGGGGGATGCGAGTTTGCCGAGGGGAACCCACACCCACACGAATGACCTGTCCTCGTCGGTTGAGGTAAACGCACAGGGGCTGATTGAGATCGGTGCTAATGGCCGCCAATCGCTGAGCGAACTCCGACGTGGTGAAGCGATCGCTCGGTAAACGCTGATGATAGAGCCGCTGCAATTGCTTGAGCTGATTAGATTTAAGGCCCCGCAGGTTGCCGTGAATGGTCTCGATGAGTCCTTATCCTCCTAGAGAAGCCGTTAAGGATCATCCTAATCCAATTTTTTGAGGTTGAAGGCTACGCTTTTTTAATCCGGCAAAAAGGATTTCAGACAGCATACGGGCTGGCAGTTGCAACAGTTTTAAGTTATCCACGCTGCTTTGGCCAGCCGCACCCCACACAAACTAGAGAATGGTAAACCAGTAAACCTATCGGGTTTACTGGTTTAGGGGTTAGGTCTCTCCGCCCGGCGCTTGTGATCAAACTGCTTTAACTGACGGCTTCCCGCTTATCTTGAGTTTGAGTGTCAAAATCGCTAGCGGCGTGACGCTCGTGCAGCTGCTCTGCAGGGGGCCCCCAAGTGCGGTTGACCATGCGCCCCCGCTGCACAGCCGGACGAGCATCGATCGCCTGGGCCCAGCGCCCCACATGGGTGTAAGACTGAGCCTCGATAAATTCAGCCGCGTCATACGACCGGTTGAGCACCAGCCCCCCATACCAAGGCCAGATGGCGATGTCGGCAATGGTGTAGGCATCACCAGTGATGTATTGGTTATCGGCTAACTGGCGATTGAGCACGTCAAGCTGACGCTTGGTTTCTAGGGTAAAGCGATCGATAGCGTATTCGATTTTGGTCGGCGCATATTTGTAGAAGTGTCCAAATCCGCCGCCTACATAGGGGGCTGAACCCATCTGCCAAAACAGCCAGGACAGGCATTTGGCTTTTTGTGCCGGCTCGGCAGGCAAGAGGGAACCAAACTTTTCTGCCAGATAGAGCAGGATAGACCCGGACTCGAACACGCGGGTTGGCGGCGTGGTGCTGCGATCTACCAGGGCCGGAATCTTGGAATTGGGGTTTACAGCCACAAATCCACTGCCGAACTGCTCGCCTTCGTTGATTTTGATCAGGTGGGCGTCGTATTCGGCCTCAGCAATGCCAAGGGCCAAAAGCTCTTCCAGCATGATGGTGACCTTTTGACCATTGGGCGTTGCTAAAGAGTAAAGCTGGAGTGGGTGCTGCCCCACTGGCAGGTCTTTTTCATGGGTGGCACCGGCAACTGGACGGTTGATATTGGCCCAGGTA
>JBCCNE010000626.1:0-2621 GCA_039026015.1 Cyanobacteria bacterium P01_C01_bin.70
ACGGCGACGCCGCAACTAGCTTTTGAACCGGACTTACAGGGGCGATTTTGGCAGCGGTTGAGTGCCCTCGCCGCTGAGGCGCAAAAAGCGGCGGCAGATTACAAAGCCCAACTCGAAGCCGCTGGTGTAGACGTCACCACAACAGAGGCCGACCCTCAACAGTCAGATCCGGCGATCGCCGATGCGGCTTCAACCACTCAGGCCCCCATCAATTATGAAGTGGTGGTGTATGAGCCAGAAGAACCGCCTATCGTCAATCTCCAAGCCAGTGACGGCGATAGTGAGCCCGTTGTTGAGGTGCTGCCGCCAGGGGAACCAGAGCGACAAGAATTAGGGGCCATTCCCGTACCAAGCTGGAACTTTCCAGCGAGCGAATTGGTGGCGGGCGCGCCATTGCCGTTGACGATTCGGCTGCCAGCCTATTCTCGGCGCTTGGCGGTCAAGGTGTGGATCACGGACGTGCAGAGTCGAACCTTGGCTGATCGGCCCCGTTGGCTAATGAACTGGAGCCCCACCCCAGAAGGTGACCAGACGGCGTTTTTGCAGCTACAGGTGCCTCTGGGCAGCATTGAGGCCAGATTTGAAGCGATCGCCATTGACCTGGCCACCCAGCAAGAGAGCTACAAAATTAGCGAGGTGCGCTCGATCATGCCGAGCAGCTTGCCAGACGCGGGCGTTGACGCTGCTCTGTGAGGGGGTAGCGACAGCAGCACCTGACCCTAACTCCTAAAATATTAAGAAATGCAGCGATCGCGGCTAAGAAACGCAACATTTCTCACGATTTCACAGTAAGCTGGCGATGTATAGCTTGTGAATTCAACATCAGTTTTGGCAGGCTTCCAGCACTATATCGAATGATGGGAAAGGCTTATGGCAGCTTCTTTTCTACCTGCAATTTTAGTGCCGCTAGTGGGCCTTGTGTTTCCCGCTGTGGCCATGGCTTTTTTGTTCTTGTATATTGAGCGTGACGAAGCCCCTAATCCCTAGCTAAGTTGGCATTACCGTTTTTGTGCCATTAATTTTTGCATGTGTTTACTAGAGCCTTCGCCTTTGAGTTTCAAAGATGGAGGTTTTTTAATGGTTGCCTCTGGCGGCGGTCGGTTAATACCATTTCTCTGGAATAGCACTACAGATCGGAATGGAGAGCTTTGGGAGCAAGGGAGCCTGGGAACAAGATGTGTCGCCAGAGTTTGGAGAATCTGTATAACCCACCGCCGCAGGCCCGAAGTTTGCATTAAGAGGCAAGGCTGCCAGCCAAATACTTTGCCTGCATCCGAGAGTGAGAGGAATTAGCCCAGAGTACATCGGCATGATTGCGGTGACTGCTGGATGCTGGCGGCTGACCGCATGGCCGAATACGGCATCATCAGCACCGCACCGCCTCCCAAAGCCTTCCTCAACCTTCCCTACTGAAGCAGCCCCAGCTCTAAACTGAGCAGCAAGTGATGACTCGCTGCTATTAACCATGCCCTTGAAAGAGCTGCTCAAAATCGCCAGGTTGGAAAATGTCGTCCCGGTTGCTGGGGCGGCGATCTCTGTAGCCGTCAATGATCAGCCCCTCTTCTAAAAAGATGTATTGACAGTCGATATCTTTCAGGACGGTTGCGTGATTAATTTTCCAGGCTTTGATGCAGGCACCGGTAAGCTGAGCAGCAGTGAAGTCGGTGCCCCAACATCGAGCCCCCGTCAAATTAGCTCCCTGAAGCTGGGCTCCGGCCAGCGTCGCCCCTGTCAAATTAGCCTTTCTAAAATTAATGCGGTGCAGCTGCGCCCCGGCAAGATTGACCCCTCGCAGGTCAGCATTGGATAAATCCAGCGGCGTTTGACCATTGAGCCCCGACCCAGTGAGGCAAGTTAAGAGATGACGAACTCGCTGATCGCACAGGTAGGTGGTGCCCAAGTAAGCCTGCTCTAGCTTTTGAGCGTTTTGCCAGCGCACGCGAGTGAGGCTCGTTGAGCGGTTGAGAGAGTTGGTAAAGTTCGCTTGGTTGAGGATGGCACTGGCGAAGGAGGCTTCAGTTAAGTTGGCCCCATTGAAAGCGGTGCCTCCCCAAACAGACAAGTTACGCAAAGCCTCAAACGTTGGAACACCCTGGTGAATATGCCGTTCAACCTGCCGTGACAGCCAAAAATTAGCGTTCTCAATTGCGATCGCAATACCCGAAACTACAACAAAAGTAGTGAAGAAAGCCGCAGCGCTGTCGTCGCCACGGACAAGACCAGCAAGGATACTGAGAAGGACGCCAAGCATACCGACAGGGAGAATCGTAATGGTAGTCACAACAGCAGCAGCCAGCACAGCGTCAAAACCAGCAATCACCCTAGTGCCGACAATTATGACTGTAGTTAGGAGCATCACAGCCGCCGCAGTAGCGACGACAGAGAAATCGTTGCCGAAGGGGGCAGCGTCAAGATAAGTATCGGTAGATGCAAGTCCGAGGTAGTAACTGGCCACCGCTTGCAGAAAGCCGCAGGGGATGGCTATCAAGACCGCTAGCAACTGCACAATATATCGGCCAGTTGAAGGTCCCGCCTCGGCATGACAAAACTTGGTCCCAATCAAGGCTGAGTCCACAAAGCGAGTTCCCCGAATCTTGGCCCCGCTAAAATCGGCCCCTGAC
>JBCCNE010000627.1:0-2615 GCA_039026015.1 Cyanobacteria bacterium P01_C01_bin.70
AAATGACTGCGTCAGATTGACACCGGGCATATGGGCTCGATAAAAGGAGCCTTTGGTCAAGATGGTTTTGCTTAAATTAGCGTCGGTAAAATCAGCGTCACGGGCTTCAGCTGCAGCGAGAGAAGAACCGGTCAAGTCTTGACCGATAAATGAGCGATTGGTTAGGTCGGCGTAGGTGAAGTCTTCAAGAGCAATCGCTGATAAAGGGCTAATCACTAGGCTTAGCAGCCAGATGCCAGCACACAGTCCCAGCCAATTTCTTTTCATAGCCTGATAAGTTTCCATGCTCCAACTTGTTCTCCCGACGCTGTTTCTTTTACTTTACGCAAATCAGTCAACCAGAAACAAATGCTACCAGGTGATGCCTGCTGCTCGGGTGTTGCTGACGGCTGTTGTAGTTCATGATGAAACCATCTTGTTTTGTCATCATCACGCTTATGAGCCTCGCTACTGACACCACCATTTGGCAGGTCGATGCTTTTACCGATTATCCCTTTAGTGGCAATCCAGCGGCGGTTTGTGTGCTGGCCACAGCGACCAGTGAAACCTGGATGCGGGCTGTCGCGGCGGAAATGAATCTGTCGAATACGGCTTTTTTACACCCCTATGAGGATGGCTATCAGCTGCGATGGTTTACGCCGACGGCTGAGGTTGAGTTATGCGGTCACGCCACTTTGGCCAGTGCCCACGTGTTGTGGAGTGAGGGATTTTTGTCGGCTGACAAAGAGGCTCGCTTCCATAGTAAGAGCGGACTTTTGACGGCAACTCAGACCGATGGCTGGATTACACTCAATTTCCCGATACGGCTGACGACTCCAACCACGGCCTCTCCAGAGCTGCTCAAAAGTCTGCGAGGGCTACCGCCCCAGTCGGTGGAATATGGTGGCACTGCCGAGTCGAACTATTTGGTAGAGTTGGCCTCAGAAGATTATGTGCGATCGCTGCAGCCAGACTTGGCCATGATGCGGCTGTTGCCAGCTCAAGGGGTAATTGTCACGGCTCTGGGCGAAGCGGCTGAGATTGATTTTGTCTCTCGCTATTTTGCTCCCGCAGTGGGCATCGACGAGGACCCAGTGACGGGCTCGGCTCACTGCTCGCTCGTCCCGTTTTGGGAAGGCAAGCTGGAAAAATCGACTTTTCGGGCTCAGCAGGTTTCAGAGCGAGGCGGCATTTTGCAAGTGCAGCGGTCAGGCGATCGCATATTCATTAGCGGGCAGGCGGTGACGGTAATGAAGGGGAGGCTGTTTTCGGTGCCCACTGCGGTTGACTAGGGAAGAGTTCGGAGTTCAGAATTCGGAGTTATCTGGGAATTGGTAGTAGAGGACGGGAGGCATCGCGTTCGTCCCGTTCAGAATGCAAAATCCAGAAGATCTGTTCCAAAATTCAAAATCCAAATTTTGCGTGGAGTGCAAGATACAGATTTTGCCGATTGACTCACTATACTCATTTGAACTTTGCTTGCCGTTAGATCGAGCTACTTTAAGGCAACTAAAGTGATGGACGCCTGGCAAAAAGCTCCAAGTAATTTTTTACAAGGGCGGCAATCATCCATGATTTCCAACTAGTTTTCATCCTTTTTAACCTTGGCAGTTTTCTCCCTGACCATAGAGTTCTGAGGATTATCAGATAAAACAATCACAAAGCCTGTTCTCTCAGTTTTCAAGGTAGTTTCGCCCATTAAATCAATCACCTGCAACTGCATGGTTTCCTCGACTAAAGTAATCAGCTTTTGTCGCATAGCATTGTCTAAGTCTGTTCGAATTTGTTCGACTTTTTCGGCATCTGATTCCTGCAACAGTAGCTGTTCTGGTTGAGTCAACGAAGACTCAATCACAATCGTCAACTTATCTCCTGATAACTGACAGGTGACCTTCCCAGTAGAGTGGCTGAGATGCTCACGATAAAGCCTTTGTATGCGTTGCGAAAGCGATCGCTCCAATTGTCCTCGAGTGGGCTTCTGAGAATCTTGTTGAGACATGGAATCGTTAACCTAGAAAGTCGTTAGGTTATGGGCATTTGCCGGCAAGCGTCATAATCTCAAAATCTTAAAGAGAGTTGAAATGTAGGACGCTTTCAAAAGAAGACAAAATAACAGGCTCTTGCTAAAGCACCGTAAGGCTAAGCATACACCGTTTCCAAAGCTAGTAAAGGACTAAAAGAAGTTCGTAAAACAGCTTGCAATCAATGTACTTAAGTGAAATAGTTTATTTCACCAAAAAAAATTAGGGCCAAAGACAGCAAGTTTAACGGAGAGGTCAGAAAATACTTGCTTTTGAAATTGAATCGGTTTTTGCCTCAATATTAAGCTTTGGGTCAAGGCCTAATTTAAGCAGATTTTTTAAGGAAAGTCTGAAGCTTTACTTGTCGCAGCTCTAAGTACAGGACAAAAGTTTGAGTGTGTGGCGAAAGTCATCTTCATAGAGCGGAGAGGGGTTTAGCAGGAGATGGCGAAGCTAGTCAAATCCTAGACGGAACAGACTCTTGGCTCGACGACCATGTTTTTTGATGGCAATGGGTCGCCGCTGATGCAGAAACAATCCGGTTTTGAACGACCAACAGAGGGCCAAGGTCAGCAGTGCAAAGAGCTTTCGTAGACGCTCAGCTTCGGTGAAGTG
>JBCCNE010000628.1:0-2615 GCA_039026015.1 Cyanobacteria bacterium P01_C01_bin.70
CATCACCTAAACACCCCATTCACGTATCTACCTACTGGGCTTATACGGATTCTCCACACTCTGGCTACATATCCGACTCCCCGGCTCCCTTGCTCCCAAAGCTCTCCATTCAGATCTGTAGTGCTATCCCGGAGAAATGGTATTAGCCCTCTCAATTAGTTCCTCTGACACGCTTGGACCCAGCTCCCCATTCACCGGCTCACTTACTTCAACTACCTTGTTTACTTGCTTATCCACATACCCATTTACTTCAGGCCAAATTCACGCAAGGCAGGCAAGAAGTTACGGTTTTCATGGCCGGGTTGGCTAAGCTTGCATAAGGCAAAGCGCTGTAATGATGACAGGGCAACCCAGTTCTCAAAGGCGATCGCAGTATCAAACTTTGCTGCCTGGATCTGCACGTCCATCGGAATCTGACTGGTTTGCAGCCAAGGCGGTGTTGGATCGATGGGCAGGTATTTGGGCGGTATATCGGTATATTGCAGCACTTGCGATCGCACCAATTCACGATAATCGGCAATTTCGCTATGGGTGCGGCAAGGATGGGTAACGAGCCGTTCGCGATCGCGGGTCGAAAAGCGGTGCCAGTGCTCCAGCTTCAGCTTGACGCCGCAAGTATCAAGCTTGAAACGCACCTGCATGGGAATGCAGCGGAGTGACTCGACAAAATCGGCTTCAAATTGGAAGAAGATGAGATCAGAAATAGGCATTATGCAGAGTTTAGAAGTTAAAGTTCAGCGTTCGGAGTTCAGAGTTCAGAAAGGAAGACCAGTTCTTGGGGCTTCGCTCTTTGCTCTGCGTTTTTGGATGCCCCACCACTCTCACACCCGGCCACCCAGCCACCCTAATACCCCATCACCACCCGTCACCCTATTCGGCCGGTGTCATACAAATACCGCTAACCGTAGTCAGGGCTGTAATACGACTTGTCTAACCATGACTTCTGGCGACTCACCGAATTTTTGGTGATGGCGATCGCCCAAGGACATCGCTTCTTGAATCGGTACTACGGCCACCGCACTAGCTTTCAGCTCCGGCTGCAGGGAAATGGGACACACTGCCGAATGAGTCAGGGCATTGCATTCAGCGGCATCCGCCCACAGTGCGCCCCAGTGCATAGGAATGAACAGGACACCGCGACGAATGTATTGGGTGACGTGAACCTTAAGTCGGGCATAGCCGCGCCGCGATCGCACCTCCACCCAATCGCCTGACTGTATCCTCAGGTGTTGAGCATCAATGGGATTCATCTCTAACAGCGGCTCGGGATGCATTTTGCGAATCTTATCGATGCGGCCCGTGCGACTCTGGGTATGCCAGTGGCCATAGAGGCGACCGTTGGTGAGCACAAAGGGAAATTCGGGATCGGCAGGCTCGGTCAGTCCATGCTCATGAAAAGCAGCAAAGTTGGCCCTGCCCCCTGGTGTCGGAAAAACGTGATTTTCATACAGCCGTTTGTCGTGCTTGGTTGAGGCGGTGGCTGCAGTCTCCTGGGCGGGACAAGGCCACTGAATCGGCCCCTCTTTTGCCAGGCGCTCGTGGCTGAGTCCGGTCATGTCGCACACGCGACCCGCCGTCAGCTGCACAAACTCGGCGTACACCGCTTCCGGAGACGGCCAGCTAAACTGCGGCACAAACCCCAAACGACGCCCCACAGCAGCAAAGATTTCCCAGTCAGCGCGGGCTTCGCCAGGGCGTGAACGAAACGCTGGACAATAGTTGACGGTACGCTCGGAGTTGGTCATGATGCCCGTCTTTTCGCCCCACTGCGCAGCGGGCAGCAGCACATGAGCATATTCGGCTGTCTCGGTGGGATAGTAGGCGTCTTGCAGAATCGTGAAGGGCGATCGCCGTAAGGCCGCTTTGGTGCGTTCAATATCAGGCATGCTCACAGCGGGGTTTGTGGCCACTACCCAAAAGACACCGACGGCTCCCTGCTCTAGTCCCACCATCATGTCCCAGGCGGCCAACCCCGGTGTCGGGGAAATGCTGTCCTCAGGTACCTGCCAAGCCTGCTCAACCACGCGGCGATGCTCAGGATTTTTGACCAGACGATAGCCGGGAAGGATGTGGGCCAACCCACCCGCTTCTCGCCCTCCCATGGCGTTAGGCTGCCCCGTCAGGGAAAATGGCCCTGCCCCGGGCCGACCAATTTGCCCAGTCATTAGGTGCAGGTTAATCAGCGTGCGCGCTTTGGCAGTGCCTTCGGCGGACTGGTTGATGCCCATTGACCATAGCGACAGTACGCCCTTGGCTTGTCCCCAATAGCGCGCCGCGGTTTCTAAATCGGCGACCGAAATACCGCAGACTTCAGCGACTCGCTCTGGCGGATATTGCTGAATCACTTCAGCATACTCAGGAAACCCTTTGGTAGCTTCATCCATAAATAGAGCATCAATCCACCGCTGACGCAGCAAAATATGAGCTATGCCGTTCATTAGCGTGATGTCGGTTCCCGGACGGATCGCCAGATGCAGGTCGGCGTCTTTGGCAGTTTTAGTGCGACGGGGATCGACCACAATCAGCTTGACTTTGCCTTTTTTCTTGCGGTGGTGGTTGCGCAGGCGATTAAAAACGATGGGGTGGCATTCGGCGGTGTTGGTGCCAATGAGAAA
>JBCCNE010000629.1:0-2595 GCA_039026015.1 Cyanobacteria bacterium P01_C01_bin.70
AAATCAAGGTACTACGTTCTTTATCCGCATTCCTATTCAACAAGACTGGAAAATACCCGCCGTGCAAAACGCCGATGATTTGGCAGCAGCTGGCATCAATTGAAAGCTGCTCTTGCATTCTGGTCAAGAGCCTGGCTGACTGCTGAATGCTAGAAAACTGGCAGTGCAATCGCGCCTCTCCTCTAAATCTTCCGACTTCATGCGGAACGTGCCACACTGCTCTGGCAGCATTTAGGACAAAGCATTTAGCTCAGCAATGAATGAGCTTCGATAGCTAGCAGCCAGTCTGGAACCGCTAAAATTTAGGTTGCGGTAATTTGCTGCAGCATTGGCACAAGCATTTTTTGACAGATTTCATGGCTTCTCTGAGTTCCGTTGAGTTTTTAGATGAATTTGACGTGGTGGTGGTCGGTGGCGGTCACTCAGGCTGTGAGGCGGCCCTAGCGTCGGCACGGCTGGGCTGTCACACCCTGATGATTACCCTAAACCTAGACAAAATCGCCTGGCAACCCTGCAATCCGGCGGTGGGGGGGCCCGCGAAGTCACAACTGGCCCATGAAGTTGATGCCCTGGGCGGCGAAATTGGCAAAATAACTGATCGCACCTACCTGCAAAAGCGCGTTCTCAACAATTCCCGGGGACCAGCAGTGTGGGCCTTGCGAGCACAAACCGACAAGCGTGAATATGCTGCCGTGATGAAGGGCATTGTCGAAAATCAGGAAAACCTGACTATTCGCGAAGGGATGGTGACAGATCTCGTGATTGGCGACAATGACGAGGTCGTCGGCGTGGAAACCTATTTCGGCGTGGCTTTCAAATGCAAAGCGGTGATTCTCACCACAGGGACGTTTCTCGGCGGCATTATCTGGATTGGTGACAGGTCGATGCCGGCCGGCCGGGCGGGAGAATTTGCCGCCACTGGCCTAACCGAAACGTTGGATCAACTGGGGTTTGAGTGCGATCGTCTGAAAACCGGCACTCCCGCCCGCGTCGATCGCCGTTCTATCAATTTCGACGTGCTGGAACCCCAACCCGGCGACGAAGACGCGCGCTGGTTTAGCTTTGATCCTGAAGTTTGGATTGAGCGGGAGCAAATGCCCTGCCACCTGACCCGCACCACTGCCGAGACCCACCAAATTATCCGCGATAACCTGCATCTGTCACCGGTTTACGGCGGTTGGGTCGATGCCAAAGGGCCGCGCTACTGTCCCAGCATCGAAGACAAAATCGTCCGCTTTGCCGATAAGGAAAGCCATCAGATTTTCCTCGAGCCGGAGGGGCGCAAGATTCCTGAGATCTATGTGCAGGGCTTCTCCACGGGATTGCCGGAGAAGCTGCAGCTAGCGATGCTCCGCAGTCTGCCCGGTCTGGAGCACTGCGCCATGCTGCGCCCGGCCTATGCTGTGGAATATGACTACCTGCCCGCCACCCAGTGCTACCCCACTATGATGACCAAGCGGTTGGAGGGACTGTTCTGCGCTGGACAGATCAATGGCACTACCGGCTATGAAGAGGCCGCCGCCCAAGGCCTGGTTGCGGGGATTAATGCAGCACGGCTGGTAAATTGTCAAGACTTGATCGTGCTGCCGCGAGAAGGCAGCTACATCGGTACGCTGCTGGATGACCTCTGCACGAAGGAACTGCGGGAACCTTATCGGATGCTCACATCACGGTCGGAATATCGACTGCTGCTGAGATCGGACAATGCCGATCAGCGTCTGACGCCGCTGGGCCGCGAAATTGGGCTGATTGGCGATCGCCGCTGGCAGCTTTTCCAAAACAAACAGGCCAATATCCAAGCTGAAAAAGCTCGTTTAGCCCAAGTGCGGGTCAAAGAACATGACGACGTTGGTCAGCGCATCGCCGCCGACACCGGCCAGCGCATTAAGGGCTCCATCACCCTGGCAGACCTGCTGCGTCGTCCGGGCTTCCACTACTCCCACCTCGACAGCTACGGTTTGGGTCGCACTGACCTGGTCCGCGAAGAAAAAGAAGGTGCGGAAATCGACATCAAATACTCCGGCTACATTCAGCGGCAGCAGGCCCAAATCGAGCAGGTGAGCAAAAACACCAATCGCAAGCTGCCTGAGGACCTGGACTACCACGCCATTGATACCCTCTCAAAAGAAGCACGCGAGCGATTGAGCAAAGTATGTCCCCTCACGGTCGGGCAAGCCTCTCGCATTGGCGGTGTCAATCCTGCCGACATCAACGCGCTGTTGGTGTATCTGGAAATTCAGGCGCGGCGTCAAGAGATGGCGAAGGGGGAAGTGGCGATTGTTCCTTAGCATAAATCTTGTCTTTGATTTGCGTATCTTTTTTATCACCTTTCCTTGGTTGGCAATGGGCATCGGCATCGTCTTTGGTGGTGTTCCCAACGTCCTCTATTACCTGTTCCCCGACTCGGTAATCTTTAATATCTGGGCCTGGTGGGCGGTACACTGGCTGACTGTTATCTGCTTGACCGCGTGGATGCTGTGGCGCGGCGGCGCTGAAATGCTGGTGGCTCATCCAGGCTTTTTGTGCGGCAACCCCACCCGTGCCAAACGCCTCAAATTTTACTGGCTGCTGATGCTGGCGGGGAATGTGGCGGTG
>JBCCNE010000630.1:0-2533 GCA_039026015.1 Cyanobacteria bacterium P01_C01_bin.70
CCATGGCAGTAAAAAGCGCAGCTGATTGCTAAAAAGGTGTTGAGAAGCATCAAAATCTATATTACGCCTAAAGAGGAAAATCCAAGAAGCGGATCACGCTTGAAACAACGCGGGTGAAAAATCTAGGTTGCGTCATCAATTGAATGATAAAAGCCTTGAGGCATAAGCATTATCAAGCTCGCATCGCAAAGTTAGATAGGAGCTGTGTGTTTCTTTGGATCAGGGGTTGGCGGCTAAGTGATGACAGTCCCTAAAAGGAATCAGGTCTGGCAATGTAGTCGCGAATCGTTGCAGCGATCGCGTTTCTTTGAATAGCCATCCGCTTCCCTCAGCGCTCAAGAACGGCAGGCATTGAACTTATCCACAAGTCGGGAATGTCATTTGTTCTCGCACTGCTAAACAGGGTATTGGCCAAACGTGCCGCTTAATCCTCGTCAGGCATGTCGTCAAAGTCGTCATCGGCAGCACCGTTAGCATCAGCAAATTCACCAATTTCCAACTTTTGCTTCACTTTATTTTCGATTTCAAACGCTAGCTCCGGTTTTTCCTCTAGCAATTTGATAGCGTTATCGCGGCCCTGGCTGATATTTTCACCGTTGTAGCTGTACCATGCCCCTTTGCGCACGATGATGCCGTGCTTTTCGGCTAAATCGACAATACAGCCCAAGGTTGAAATGCCCTGCCCAAAGATAATGTCGAATTCTGCAATCCGGAACGGCGGCGCGACTTTATTTTTCGCGACCTTCACTTTGGCGCGAATGCCGTACTCTTCCGACCCTTTTTTGAGGGTTTGAATGCGGCGAATGTCAAGCCGTACAGACGCATAAAATTTCAGAGCATTGCCCCCCGTCGTCGTTTCGGGATTGCCGTAGACCACGCCGATTTTGAGACGCAGCTGGTTCAAGAAGATGACCGTGCAGCCGGATTTACCAATGTTGCCGGTAATCTTGCGCAGGGCTTGGCTCATCAGGCGCGCCTGTAGGCCCACATGGGCATCGCCCATCTCTCCTTCAATTTCAGCGCGGGGCACCAGCGCCGCAACGGAGTCCACCACCACTAAATCGATCGCCGATGATCGCACAAGTTGGTCAACAATTTCCAGCGCCGCTTCGCCATTATCGGGCTGTGAGACCAGTAGCTCATCAATGTCGACTCCCAGTGCCCGAGCGTAAATGGGGTCAAGGGCATGTTCGGCATCGACAAAGGCGGCAGTGCCCCCCTCTTTTTGAACTTCCGCCAGCGCATGCAGTGCTAACGTCGTTTTACCGGAACTTTCTGGACCATAGATCTCGATCACGCGGCCCTTGGGCAAACCACCCCCAAGCGCCATATCTAGCGTCAATGCGCCAGTGGGCACTGTTGCCACCTTCATCCGAGCGGCATCTCCCAGCTTCATAATGGAGCCTTTGCCAAAGTTGCGCTCAATCTGGCTGAGCACCATATTTAAGGCTTTATCTTTCTCGGAGTTGCCAGTGGTAGTTTTAGCCATACAGTCCCTTAGATCGCAGAACGCTGGAGCAAATTTAATGTTTAGTCTAACGACAAAGCTAATTTTTTAACGACCTTCATAATACATACGCATGTACTAAAATTCTAGAAGCATCGCGAATTCTTCATCATTCGAATATCCCGTAGTTGAATTTGCATAGACACTTTGTAAGTTCCATACTGAGGGGGCGTCAAATCCAATCATTTCAGCCATAGAAAGTGGTTTTGTATCGCTCCTGCTGTTGCTTGGGACGCGCTGTTTCCTGCTGTCGTATCTCTTATTTCCATGTCATCCATTTGTGTTGAGGTTCCTGATGCTGCCCTGAGTGTGGCTGGCGTGACGGATTACATCCAGGAACTGCTAGAGCAAGATCCGCAGCTTTGCCGCGTTTGGGTGATGGGGGAGGTTTCCAGCGCTAGCGATCGCAACGGACACATTTTTTTCACATTGCAAGATCCGGAGGCGACGGCAACGATTCAGGCGGTGGTGTGGCGATCGCAGCGCCGCCAGCTAGTCGCATTACCTACGGCTGGAGAGCAGGTGTTTTTGCTGGGGCAGATGCGAGTGTATCCGGCACGGGGTCAATATCAGCTCAGCACCCTGCAGCTGTTACCGGCAGGGGCAGGATTGCAAGCCTTAAAGCGGCGACAGCTTTACCAGCGCCTGACCGCTGAGGGCCTGTTTGACGATGATTTAAAGCGGCCTCTACCGACTTATCCTCAGCGCATTGCTGTGGTGACTTCTGCCCAAGCCGCTGCCTGGGGCGATATTCAGCGCACGCTGCGGCAGCGGCAGCCAGGGTTACACGTGCTGCTGTCACCGGCAGTCGTCCAAGGGGCTCAAGCGCCCCGCACCATTGCCGCCGCCATTGATCGAGTTGCCTACGATCGCCGTGCTGAGCTAATCATTGTGGCTCGCGGCGGCGGTGCCCGAGAAGATTTAGATGCGTTTGACGATGAACAAGTGGTGCGGGCGATTGCTACGAGTCCCCTACCGGTGATTACTGGCATTGGTCATGAGCGCGATGAAACGCTAGCCGACCTC
>JBCCNE010000631.1:0-2531 GCA_039026015.1 Cyanobacteria bacterium P01_C01_bin.70
CAGGTTCGCTATCTAACTTATGGTCCGGGGGGACGGCAGCCCCAGACAGGCCACGTGATCGTGCCGCTTCAGTTTCCTGATCCAGAGGCCGCCCCAAGCTGGCGCAGCACTCCGCAGTCAGCAGTACTGCCCGTGCCAACACATCTGCTGACCCATCTCGATACGCCCGTTGAGGTGGTTAAACGCTACGTCACCACCCATGCCCAGCCCGGCGACATTGTGACCTTAGGCGAAACGCCCGTGGCAATTATGCAGGGGCGCTGGCGGCATCCTGAAACAGTGCAACCAGGATGGCTGGCACGGCGACTATGCTACTATTTCTTGCCAACTTCCAGCCTTGCCACCGCCTGCGGCCTGCAAACTTTAGTCGACTTGGTGGGAGCCTGGCGGGTCTTTTTCGCCTTTATCGGGGGCTCCCTGAAAAAGGTGGTGCTGCGTCAGGGGGGGGGCTTTTATCAACTGGCGGGTGAGCAAGCGCGCCTGATTGATGATGTTACCGGTACGTTGCCGCCCTATGACCAGTTCATCGTGTTAGGACCAGAGTCGCCGCAACTGGTGGTCAACGAAATTGAAAAGGCGACGGGATTGGGCGCCGCGATCGTTGACGTCAACGACCTGAAAGCCGTAAAAATTGTGGCGGCAAGTGCGCAGGTCAACCAGGCTGTCGTCGTGCAAGCGCTGATTGATAACCCTGCGGGCAATGCCGATGAGCAAACGCCACTAGTGCTAGTGCGACCGTCCACACAGCCCGTTCAGCAGATAGATACGAAAGATTAGCAGCGATCGCTCCGGGCAACATCTGCTCATCAGCAAATCTATCCTTCGAGAGAGCACGTTATGATGAAGCCATTATGAGCGGTTTCTAGCTTGCTTTGCTGTTTCCAACGATTCAACATGTCAAATCAAGATCTCCAAGAGTCGACCCTACAGCTGCGTCCCTTGTACCCTCGCGATGTGGACGCCCTCGACAATTGGCATGGCTCCAGCATTGCAATTCCTGAGCTTGATGCTGAGCTGCTCGGTGCCTCTAAGAGCAACGGGTTGGCGCAGCATCCCCTAGCAGTTTGGTGGCAGCGTATGACTGCGCTCACGCTGCCCAATCAGCCCCAGTGGTCAGGGTTTGTAGCCGAGTTAGATAATAAGCTGTGCGGCATGATTGATATCTCACCGTTTAACCGCACGCGCAGTACGTGGCAGGTTAACCGGATTGCGGTGCACCCTGACTCGCTGCCGCCCAGTACCGAAAGTCCTTTAGACAGCGTTGGTTCACAGCTGCTCCGTCATTGCTTTGAAACGGTTTGTGAAGCTCGAATGTGGCTGGCTGAAGTTGATATTGAGCAAAAATCTGCCCTGGCACTGTATCGGCAAAATGGTTTTCAGCCTTTAGCCCAGGTTACCTATTGGGAAATTGGTCCTGACATTCTGGTTGAGCAGGCTAAGCAAGAACCCGATCTGCCCAATTTGGTCGCAGTCAGCAACGCCGACGCCCAGCTTTTATATCAGTTAGATACGGCCGCCATGCCGCCCTTGGTGCGCCAGGTGTTTGATCAGCAAACTCAAGACTTTAAGGTCGAGCCAATACAGTCGATGCGGAATACGGCGCGCCAGTGGATGCTGCGGGAAAACCGCATCCAGGCCTATGTGTTTGAACCCCAGCGCAAAGCGGCAATCGGCCGCTTTGATTTAGTAGCCTGTCGAGGACGACACCGCTATCACTCAGCAGAGTTAACGGTGCATCCAGCCTACACGTGGCTCTATCCAGAACTGCTGAGCCACATGGCTGGGCTGTTGCAGAGCTATCCAGCGATGCCGCTGCGGGTCACTTCCCGCGACTATCAGCCCGAGCGAGAAGAATTCCTCTTAAAAATTCAGGCAAATCCAGTTGATCGCACACTCATGCTCTCACGCTCTGTTTGGCATAAGGTGCGAGAAGCCAAACCAACTGCCCTAGAAGGGTTACAGCTGCCGGAGGTACTCGCCGGACTCCAGCCTGCCGGCAAGCCGATTCCGGGCCGCATGTCCTGGCATAGCCAACTGGATGAAGGACAGTCGCGATCGCCTTCAGCCTCTCCCGCTAAACGGCAAGATCGCAAGGATATTGGACATCCGCACCCTAATCCCGATAATCTGTCGGGGCAATCAGGCTAGTTCAGCAATCGCGGTTGGATCAACCCCGCGTTAGGAAACACCATGCCTCGGGAATATGTCTCAGCACTGGCGTTAGATATTGGTCGTAAACGCATTGGCGTAGCCGGCTGCGACCGCTTAGGCATGCTTGTAACTGAACTACCTACCCTCAAAAATCGCTCATTCAGCACGACCCTCGAGGCCCTGAAAGCAATCGTGCAGACTCGTCAGGTCACCGTATTGGTGGTGGGTCTGCCGTACACCATGAGCGGCGAAATTGGCAAACAGGCTCAATGGGTAAAATCTTTTGCCGCGAAGCTATCCACTGTGCTCCAAATACCCGTAGAGTATGTAGATGAGCGGCTGACCTCCTTTCAGGCTGAGCAGATGTTGCAGGCCGAGGG
>JBCCNE010000632.1:0-2528 GCA_039026015.1 Cyanobacteria bacterium P01_C01_bin.70
AGGGCTCAGGTTTCTGATCGTCACGCTAATTTTATCTTGAATCAGGGCGGGGCAACGGCAGGCGATATCTTGCGAATTATTCGCCACGTCCAGGAGACCGTTGAAAATCGCTGGTGCTTGCTGCTCAATCCAGAGGTCAAGATCCTGGGAGAGTTTTGCTCAGTTTAAGTTGAGGGCTGTTATCCGTTACGCCCCATGGAGCCATCGACGCTAGAATCGGAAAGATTCAATCCAGTAAACCAAATTAACATCACGGTCTAAGACTATGACGAAAGGGCAAGGATTTGGGTTTGGCCTCGGCAAGATGAAAGAGCTAGGCGAAGCCTTCAAAAAAGCGCAGCAGGTTCAGGAAGGGGCAAAGAAGCTCCAGGAAGAACTGGAGCAGATGGATGTAGAGGGTCAAGCCGGTGGCGGTTTGGTGAAGGTGATTGTCAGCGGCAATCAAGAGCCTCGCGCTGTCGTGATTGCGCCTGAAGCGCTTAATGAAGGGGCCGAGGTGCTCTCTGAACTGGTCACCGCCGCGATGAAGGATGCCTACGGTAAGTCTACCGATATTATGCGGGAGCGAATGGAAGAACTCACTGGCGGTTTGAGTCTCCCCGGTTTGTAGCGCAATCGTGTAAACGCGACTGGTTAGGCGTTTCTGCGTCGTTTGCGGGGGAGCGCCCCCGCAATGAATCTCCTGAGTTAAAGGGGCTTTTTAGGCTCTAGCTGGACGGTTGATGCTGCCCATATTTCTATGACCATTCGACTTTTGTTTGTCTGCCTGGGCAATATTTGCCGCTCTCCCTCGGCGGAGAATATTATGAGTCATCTAATTGACCAGCGGCAGTTGGGCGATCGCATTGTCTGTGATTCTGCCGGCACCTCTAGCTACCATATCGGCAGCGCACCGGATAGACGAATGGCTAAAGCAGCCGGGCAAAAGGGCATTACTCTAGTTGGCAGCGCCCGTCAGTTTACCGCCGAAGACTTACAAAAATTTGACTACATTTTGGCAATGGACCGGCAAAACTACCGGGATATTGTTGCCCTCGATCCCCAAGGAAAGTACACCGACAAGGTCAAGCTGATGTGTGAGTTTTGCCGCCATCACGATGATGAAGAGGTGCCTGATCCTTACTACGGCGGCGCGGAAGGCTTTAACTATGTGATTGAGCTGCTGATAGATGCCTGCGAGGGACTGCTAGATTCAGTTTAGGGCAAGACTGCAGGCCAGATTCATATGATTTTGGCACTTTAAGGTTATCCGGTGTAATGAGCAATCTGGCCAACGCTATATAATCTGACTGAAGTGCTGGGAGAATGCATCATGCCGTCTGACGACTTTAAGTTTGTAATCAGCTTTGACGATCCTGATTTTGATGACGAAGAAAAGGACGAAGAGGTTCAAAAGCTGCTGAACCAAATGCGCGATTTGGAAGATGTCACAACCGATCGCGTGATTGATCCCAATCCTCCAGAAGGCAATAAAGCACTGGGCGGATTTTTGGTCGGCATGCTGATGACTGAGGTCAACGGCAGCAATGCTAAAAAGCTGTTGGGTTTTCTGGGCGATCGCCTCTCAGGTAAAACGATTTCTCTTGAAGTCGAGGGCAACGGCAAAACCCTTAAAGTCAGCGCCAATAGCCGCGCCGAGCTAGAAGCTGCGATCGCCCAAGCTCAAGCCTTTATTGCCGATCCGGCCTAGCACTCTAATTCCGCACCTTTACCGAAACCTTACAGAGACTCCTGGCGTCTTTAAGGCATTGGCACCGATCGCGATCGCGCGAGCCAGTGCCCACAACGATTTCCAGGAGTCTACTATGTTGACCTTGCACCGACCCTTTGCCCTGCTGAGTTTATCCCTAGGGGTGTTGATTGCGAGCCCTGCGATCGCGCAAACTCAGCGCGTTCCAGAGCTGTTCCAACAGGGGTCTGAGGCTGCCGCCAACGATTCCGCCGAGTTCACCGCCTCTACTAACACCAGCGAAACCTTATATTTAGCCCCCAATCAAGTTGTTGAATACTCCCTCCGGCTTAGCGCCCCGGCAACCCTAGGCGGTCGCAGACTGGAAGCGGGCAGCGTAATTCGCGGCCAGTTTGAACCTGTGTCCGGCGGTTTACGCTATGTGGCAACCGGGGCAGAATCGAGCGATCGCATTTATACCTTTACTGCCGCCTCCGACACGCTCCACGACGTCAAAGATCCCCGCGAAACCTCCACAGGAGCAATTTTGGGTGATGCCGCCATTGGCGCAGCCGGGGGCGTAGTTTTGGGAGAAGTTTTTGGCAACGCAGATGCTGTCGAAATTATTGGGGGGGCGGCCGCGGGGGTTATTGTCGGTAATGTCACTGCTCAGCGGGTCGTAGTTTTAGAACCCAACCAAGTACTCACGCTGGTCACTCAGTTCTAGAGACCCAATTTTGCAGCTGGATTAGGCCACGGCGGTTATGCATCATACTGAGCAGCCGCTTGAACAGTCGCAGCCGGAGGATATCCAGTGTCCGCCCAGCGATCTTTACAGTGACGAACCACCCTAAAGCTG
>JBCCNE010000633.1:0-2525 GCA_039026015.1 Cyanobacteria bacterium P01_C01_bin.70
AGGTTCGGCGGAATGGGCTGTGCCGCTAGATGAGCCATAATCGTCACCCCTAGACCCTGCTGCACCATGCTCAAGATGGTAGAGTCCTCGCGCACTTCATAGGCAGGCTCAATGTTGTGCCCAGCGGCGGCGAGATGCTGCTGCAAGATTTCCCGACAGCCATCTTCTGGAGGGGCCAGAATCAGAGGCTGCTTGAAAATATCGTCCCAGGTGCGGGCGGCTTGGGGAGCTTGATCAGTCAGTGGCGTCAGGAGGATGTAGCGATCGCGCAGCAGTTCCCAGGCCTCAAAGTCGGCACTCGTCGGCAAATAAGTAAAGCCAATGTCGGCCTGGCCCTGACGCACTGCCTGCTCGACCTGGTGATAGGTAGGCGACTCTTCAATGCTGACTTGAATGCCGGGATAGTCGCGTCGAAATTGTTGGATGACTTCTGGCAAGATATGGGTGGCGACACTGCGAAAGCCTGCGATGCGAACCACGCCCTGCTGCAGACCTCGGGCGCGCTGGGCCAACTGCGCGATGGTTTCGAGCGACTGCATCATCCGGTGGGCTTCGACAGTGATTTCTTTGCCGAGAGGAGTTAAGACCGCACCCTGACGTCCCCGAGTGAGCAGCACCACGCCCAATTCATCTTCAAGGGTAGCGATCGCGTGACTAACCGCCGATTGCGACAGATCTAGCTGGAGCGCCGCATCGCTAAACGTGCCGGTTTCCGCGATCAACACTAGCGCCCGCAGCTGTGAAATTTTGAGTCGATAGGGATTGATGCCGCCCATACTGTCCAATCACTAAATTCCTTCTTTCAATCATAAGAGGGGCCACTCTAGAAACCGTATGACCGACTTTCTCTTGACCGCTCTAATCCTGTTTGGAGCCACTCTGTTATCCTCAACCTTTGGCTTTGGCAACGCCCTGTTTGCCATGCCGTTACTGACTTTCAATTTAGGGATTGCCACTGCCACCCCGCTATTTGGGCTGGTGGGCCCAACGATATCGGGCATTATCTTGCTGCGCAACTGGCAGCTAGTTGACATCTCATCGGCGTGGCGGCTGGTCGTGGCCACGCTAGCCGGTATTCCGATTGGGGTCTGGCTCGTTACCCAGGGGTCTGATGAGTGGGTGACGTATCTGCTCGGGCTTTTCCTCATCGGCTTTGGCATCTATCGCTGGTTCAACTGGGAACTGGTGAAGCTGGAGTCTGCCCGTTGGGCTGCCGTCTTTGGGTTTATTGCGGGCATCTTGGGGGGGGCTTACAACACCAACGGCCCGCCGGTAGTGATCTATGGGGAAGTACGCCGCTGGTCGCCGACGCAGTTTCGCGCCACTTTGCAGGGTTACTTTTTCCCGACTGGGTTAGCCATCATCGCTAGCCATGCGTTAGCTGGGTTCTGGCACGAACGCATCTTTCAGCTGTATGGAGCGTCCCTGCCGGGAATTTTGGTGGCGATCGCGATCGGCGGCTGGATTAACCACCGACTGCCCACCGACCGCTTTCAGTCGCTACTGTCGGTACTGCTGATTCTGTTAGGCATGATGCTGTGGTTTTAACCGCGATCGCGCTACGGTTGTGAACGCTAGGGCTTGACCGCTATTGGTGACTGCCCATCCCCCTCACATCAAGCTAAGTATCTTTGCACACCTCTATCGGAAATTGCTGACCTAGAATGGGAGTGTAGTTAGGTTATCTTGACAGATTTTGCAGTTTGCACAACGCGAACAGTGACTTCGCTAGAAGGCAAGGCAGCTTATAGGGGCGTCGGTTGATTTTCTTTAGCAAGACGTCATCATGGTTTCTACGTCAAAGTCAGCAAAACTTGAAGTTTACGTTTATTTACTTACTTAAATAACTCAATTTAAATAAGCAATACCGGGAGGTAATACTGATGTTGGTTGTCATGATGAAAGATCAGCTCCTCGCTCCCACGGCGGTTTGTCAAACTTGCTTGATGGCTGATCAACAAGGGCAGCCCCGGTTCCACCACGGGCGGCTGACATGTGGTCGTTCTTTGACCAATCTGCAGGACGGCCAGCCGCCACAGTATGAATGCCAAATGGGCTTCAAAATTGCGGATATTAGCTGATAGCAGGCTGGCCTGGTCGCCGCGCATTCGGAGAAAGTCTTAAGCTCTCTCCAACCACCATTGATTTCTCAGCTAGGATAAACAATATTGTTCACTTTGCGGAGGCTGAATACCCTCGATGACTTGGCGTGGTACTACAACAGCACAAGAGCGTTTCTATGCTTGCTTACCTTATCTGCTTCCTTTAATTGAAGTCACCGTGCTCGGAGTCTACTTCGCGGGGGTGGCACGCATTGGTTTGTTCCATCAATTTCCTATTTTGGCAGTCATTCTGTCGCCTCTCAATCCGCTGATTAGGCTTTATGCAGGGTTTCCCTTCGCCGGCATCATCGTTTTCATTCTTTTGCTAACGCTGGTAGTTCGTAACACCAACATTAGTCACTTCATCCGCTTCAACACGATGCAGGCAATTTTGCTAGATATCGCCCTGATTTTGGGACAGAT
>JBCCNE010000634.1:0-2498 GCA_039026015.1 Cyanobacteria bacterium P01_C01_bin.70
CGGTAGCTGCTTGATAGTGCCCCACCATCAGCAAAAATTTGGGATCTTTGGCGTCTCGCTGCTGCCACTGCTGTAGCAGCTTGGCCGCAGTGCGAAAGTCTTTTTGCTCAAGGGCAGCGGCGATCGCGTCTTGCATTATGGACCTCGTCTCACGCGGGGATGGGTCTATTTTACGCAGAGGAACGCGATCTCTGGCGTCCATACGGTGCAGAGTGGAAAATGCGGAAAATCAAGCACTGGAGTCTCGAACTTAGTGGGTTTTGCCTATGCAAAGCAGAGGCAAAACCGTTATCTCTCTCACCTTCCCCATAACAGCCGCCTCATAACAGCCGCAGTTGGCGGGAGGCGTCGTCATCAGGCGGCGGACTGTCAGCGATCGCGGACTCTACGGAGGACTCTTGCTCAAAGGGCGTATCGGCCAATAAGGCTTGGGCGGCGGCCAGCATGTCATCAGCCCACTCGGCGAGGTCTTCGCGGTTGCTGAGGTAGGTTTGCAGGGCCGCCAGGGGATCAAGGCGGTCGCTGGGGGTGAGCTCAGGAAGGCGCGATCGCGATTGCTGGGCCGTGATTTGCGGATGAATGGTGTAAGTGTGAGCAGCCGAGAGGGCGTCGTACAGGGCCGTATTATCCAGGGCATCGACCTGATCGGGACGCAGATTATACATCAGGCGAACCACAGCGTCTTGGATGTCTGGTTGGGCAATCGCTGCCAACAGTTTTGCCTGGGGATTGGCGGCCTGGGTCAGGTCCGTTTTGATGGTGAGAAAAGGGCGCACCGGCAAAGGACAAAACTCTACCGCCGTCTCAGCTTTTGTAACGGTTGCCCAGACGTAGCCCTTGGGTTCCTCCGCTTCGCTGAAATCAACCCGTTCAATGCTGCCGGGATAAACCACTGGGGGCGATTCGCACAAAATCTGATGCCGGTGCACGTGGCCCAGCGCCACGTAGTCAAAGCAAGGGCGGGCCAGCAGCGCCATCGGCACGTTAAAGCCCCGCCCCACCGCCAAAAAGCGCTCGGCGCCAAAGCTGGCGGTGTCGGTCATCAGATGGGCTAGCAAAATTGTCGGTACGTCGGCATCTAGACGGCGAATTTCCCCTTCCAGGGCAACGCGGAGCCGATCCAGCAGGTGTTCGTTAACCTCTGCCAGCGACAGCCCCGCCATTTCGGGGCGGGTGAGCAGTACGGAGGGGGTGAGCCAAGGCAGCGTGATCACCTGCACGGGGCCACTAACGGTCTCTAAGTAATGAGTTTCCAAGCGATCGCCGACA
The DNA here is from genome assembly GCA_039026015.1 of Cyanobacteria bacterium P01_C01_bin.70. GTDB lineage: Bacteria > Cyanobacteriota > Cyanobacteriia > Phormidesmidales > Phormidesmidaceae > Halomicronema. Next base: position 1,270 of record JBCCNE010000634.1, read on the forward strand.
ACAATGCCCGGCACCCCCAACGTCCGATAAATACAGAGACTCGCCCCCCCTTGTCCCTGCGCGTGCTGATCGTGGTTGCCCACCAGCAGCACGGTAGGAATGCCGGCATCCGCTAACCGGCGAAACTGTCCGGCAAAGGCCTGCTGGACCAGCGGGGGCGGGGTTGCGTCAGGAAAGGCATCGCCGCCGAAGAGAACGAGGTCAGCCGGTTCAGCGATCGCTCGGTCAATGCAGCGACTCAGGGTCGCCACAAAATCCTCCAGGCGGGTGTTCATACCCGTTTCGGGATTGATGCGACCGTGGACAAAACCACTGCCCATGTGAATGTCAGACAAATGCAGCACCGAAACCATCGCACAGTCCCTAAAAGTACAGATGCACTCTTAAGTTTACTCACGCTGGGGTAAAAGGCGAACTTTTGGCACTGGCGGAGTGGCCTACTGGGTATGGGGTTAGAAATCAACCCCTCGCTTGAGGTCAACGCCCATTTCGGCGTAGTGTTTATGGTTGAAGACTTCCGAATGGGTGCTGGCAAGTTCGAAATAGGCAGGGGGATTTTTGCAGCGCCCGGTGATAATCACTTCCGTATCCCGGGGCTTGCGCAGCAGCGCCTGCACGATGGGCTCTTCAGGCAGCAGCTCTAGGTCAACAGTGGGATTCAGCTCATCTAAAATCACGGTTTTGTAGAGTCCCGAGGCGATCGCCGTGCAGGCAATTTCCCAGCCGCGCTCAGCCTCCACATAGTCGATTGCTTGCTGTTGTCCCCGCCAGACGATCGCATCACGGCCACAGCGCTGGTGATCCACCAGGTTGGGATAGCTTTTGCGCAGGGCAGAAATGGCGGCATCTTCGGTGTAGCCCTGCCCGCCTTTGAGCCACTGCATAACCAGTACGCGGTGCGATTGGTCTTGACTGATGCCGCGGCCAATCGCCTGCAGCGCCTTACCCAGCGCGCTGGTAGATTTGCCTTTGCCGTCGCCGGTATAGATTTCAACCCCTTCGATGCCCGGAAAATCCATATTTTGCGGACGCTGGGGCTTCATCTCAGAGTGCAGATTGGCGATTTCAAGCAGCGCTGGCGGCGCGGCGCGGCCGGTGGCAATCACCTCTAAATGCTCAGGTTTATTTTTCAGCGATCGCACCACGTCGTCTACAGACAGCAGCCCCAAATCCAAGACAGGATTCAGTTCATCCAGCACCACGACGGAATAAAGTCCCGACGCGATCGC
>JBCCNE010000635.1:0-2488 GCA_039026015.1 Cyanobacteria bacterium P01_C01_bin.70
CAAAGAGTTCTGGCATATTGGCTCGGAGCACACCGTCCCGAACAACCTCTGGCCTCAAGAAGTCCCCGCCTTCAAATCGACCATGCTGAATCTGTTTCAGCAGCTCGACCGCTGTGCCAGCATCCTGCTCGAAGCCTGTGCGCTCTATCTCAATTTGCCTAGACGATTGTTGGCCGACACCATAGCGGATAGTCCGACGCTGCTGCGGGTGCTGCACTATCCGCCGGTGCCCAGTGATCTGCCTGCCGCCCAGATGCGTGCCGCCGCCCACGAAGATATCAACCTCATCACGCTGCTCTGTGAGGCGACTACTCCCGGTTTAGAACTGCTGCAAGCGGACGGTTCGTGGTTGCCCATCGCAGCCATCCCAGGCCAAATCATCGTCGATACCGGTGATATGCTGCAAAACCTGACCAATGGCCTGTTCAAAAGCACGACACACCGAGTCACGAATCCTGAGAACAATCGCGATCGGCGATTTTCCCTGCCGTTTTTCGTCCATCCTCGCCCGGAAACAGATCTCTCACCGCTGCCCGAATGCCTTGAGCGCACTGGCGGCATGTCCAACTTCCCACAGCTCACCGCTGGTGAGTATCTGTTACAGCGCCTGCGGGAAATTGGCTTAGCCTGATTTATCGGTAGAATGTGGGGCCTGGAACGCGGAATGTGAAATTCAGAAAATCACTCGCCGCCGGTAAGAAGGTGCCAAAAGCAGAAGCCAAAGCAATGCGGCACAAGGGTTATAGCCAACTCTCTAAGCTTCACTAAAATTACCTGGCGATCAGAACCAAGAACCCAAAGCGCCAATCTCCAACCGGCTATCGGCTACCGCATTGCCCCCATCGTATTTTTCCAGGACAGCTCTTTGCAGAGCACTGCTAAGGCGCGTTGATCAGCGCCTGTAAACAAGTTGCTGTCGATTAGTTCATTGAGAACCTGCTGCGTGAGCTGAGCGGCAAATAAGCCTCCCGATCGCAGCAGGTGGCTATAGTAACAAAACTGGGGTTTGCCGTCAGCCGTGCAGTGAAAGCGATGTACCGTATCGGGGTCAAGGCTATAAACGTCCGTATTGACAGGCACCACTTCTTTGGGAATGCCGTGCTGACCATACAGGTGTTGACCGGCTTTTTCCAAGCTGCCAACAAGTACAACACCCAGAAGCGTCCGCGTTTCGCTGATTAGGTCAGGAGTGAAAATAGGGTCAGGCTCGCTTGACAAGCGTGGCCCATTGTTGAGAAACATGGGGTTGACTAACTGAGAGTTGTAAATTAGCCCCACTGCCCAGTGGCGATCGCCGTCCTCCAGCGCGACAAACTGCCCAAAGCCGTAGTCCTCTGGGCGGGGAGGCGTCACCACATCATGGCTGTCATCGACCTGAATGACATAGTCGCAGTGAGAATTTGACTTCACAACCTTACCAATGCGCTGGGAAGCTTCGACGCGATCCAAAAAGTCCATAGTGTCTGTAAGCAATGGGAGGAGCAGGTTGTTGGCTGTATTTGATCAAGACTAGGGTAGCGCGGTGAAGGCAAATTGACGGCAAGGATTTCACGATTAGATGGCAGAAGCAGAAATGTGTCGCCACCCTTAAAAGCCCTGTGGGCTGAAGCTCTACCAGAGTTTTGCCGAATGGATAGCAATTTTGGGGGCCGAAAGAGAGCCGAAGTCTATTCGTGAAAGAGAGCTGCTAAGTCTCTGGCTTTGACCGTCTTCCTCAACCGACTGGTAAGCTTGGCGGGCGACGGCGTAAGCTGCACTCCCGGCAATCAGGTGTGCAGCTTTAACTTGAGCATTGGCTCGATAGGCAGGCGATTTTCGCCGTTCAGGTCAATATAAACCGAGCGTGTATCCAGTTCTCCACAGTTCGCGCAATTGCCATCTGGGAATCTTTACTGGACACGCCTGTCTACCGAAAAGTTTTCGCTAGGCGCTGGTTAACACTCGCCATATCGAAAGCCTCCGGGTCAAAGTCGCCTAGCCAATCCAGCAGTTCTTCAAAGTCGGGAGCGTCGGGGTCAGACAGGCGCTCTAGCAGATCCTCGTAGCCCCAAACACCGCCACAGTCTTCGGGAGGGCAAGCGCGATCGCCCTCCAAACAGCGCGGCAAATCATCGGCTGTAGCCAATGGCTGCACTTCGGCCACCGTGATTTGATGCACCCAACCATCGCCAAAATCGTAGGTATAGCTGAATTTTTGTCCCGCCTTGAATTTGAGAGTGGCCAGCGACACGGTAGTGGCATCCAGCGTTTCCTCCAGCGGCACAGGATCAGGGTCAGCGTAGCGATCGCGGCCAATATCGAACGCATACAGATGGCTAAACTCCCACCCCATGACGATCTGCAAAACCCCATGCAGCTCATTCAAGGTGATTTGGTCACTCACCTCAAAGCTCCGCCAGATGGGTGGGTCGCTATCCATCAGCCAAACGTGACACTGTAGGCGTTGGGGCGTGGCCATCTCAGTCACCTACAGACTAGAGCTGGTGCC
>JBCCNE010000636.1:0-2456 GCA_039026015.1 Cyanobacteria bacterium P01_C01_bin.70
CGTTCACTGTGGCCAACAATGACGTAGCGGACGCCGATTTCGCTCAGCATCGGGCCCGCAATTTCGCCCGTATAGGCTCCTTCGTCTTCCCAGTGAATATTTTGTGCGCCCAGCATGATGCGACTGCCGTGCAGGTTCTTAGAGAGAGTGCCCAAAGCCGTAAATGGGACACAGAGCACCACCTCGCGATCGTCAGCAGTTTCAGTGAGGTGGTTAAGAAACCCCTGGAGGAACGCCAATGCGTCTCCCTGAGTTTTGTGCATTTTCCAGTTTCCAGCGATGACAATCTTACGCACGGGTCATTCAACCAAAGTTCTCGGCAGCATTACGCGTCACTGCATCGTACTAGGAAAGGGCTGCCCGGATCAAATGCAACAAACGAAGAAGCCTGAGGGACGAGGTTAATTAGCAGGAACATCGCGATTTAGCCAGCGGCAAAATTGCAGTGGACTTTAACCAACTGGCTAAAGCCGCTTAAAGCACTATGAATCACTAGATTTGCCCCCTTCAAAAACGACGGGATTGAGCTATCGCTGTTGGTTCGGCAACACGAGCTGTTGTCCCTCATGGGGAGCCGAGGGATAGTCGCCAGGAGGGCGACCGAAGGTGCGATCGCTCAACTGCTTCACCACGATGTACAAAATCGGCACCACAAATAGGCTCAGGAACGTGGCCACAAACATGCCGCCAAAAACCGCCGTGCCCAGAGACTGCCGGCTGCCGGCCCCCGCTCCGGTCGCAATCACCAGAGGAAAAATGCTGCTTAGAGTCGAAATCGCCGTCATCAAAATCGGGCGCATTCTCTGTTCAGCTGCTTCAAAGGCCGACTTGACAATCGGCAATCCTTCCTGCCGCAGTTGGTTGGCGAATTCCACAATCAAAATGGAGTTTTTGCTGGCCAAACCAATCAGCATCACCAGACCAATTTGGCAGTAAACATCATTGGGCAGCCCGCGCATCGTTTGCGCCAGCAGCGCCCCCAGCACTGCCAGCGGCACTGCAAAGAGAATCACCACCGGGTCAATAAAGCTCTCATACTGCGCCGCCAGCACCAGAAAGACAAAGACTAAGCCCAGGCCAAAGATAATCGGTGCCTGATTGCCCGACTCGATTTCTTCTAAAGAAGTGCCTGACCACTCGTAGCCCATGCTGGGCAGCAGTACTTGAGCCGACAATTCCTCCATCGTGTCTAGCGCCACCCCAGAACTGACCCCCGGAGCTGCCGCCCCATTGATTTCGATCGCGCGATACAGGTTGTAATGGTTAATCGTCTGCGCGCCAGTATTGGGGGTGAGCGTCACCAGATTACCCAAAGAAATCATCTCATCCCGCCCAGAGCGGACATACAGTTTGGAAATGTCACCGGGGTCAGAGCGAAACTGCTGATCCGCCTGCACATAAACTCGGTAAGTCCGCTGCCCCTGGGTAAAGTCATTGACGTAGCGGGAACCGATGTAGGTCTGCAACGTGTTGAAAACCTCGTCAATATCGACGTCTAGCGCTTTGGCGCGATCTCGATCAACATCAATTAAAAGCTGCGGGGTCGCGGCTGAGTAAGTGCTAAAAACGTTTTGTAGACTGGGATCTTGGTTAGCTGCGCCCAGCATGGCTCCCATTTGCTCAACTAGAGCATTTAGGCTCAGATTGCCCTGGCGGTCTTGCAGTTGGTACTGAAAACCACCGAACTGCCCCAATCCCTGAATCGCCGGCGGGTTGACCGGAAATACTCGCGCTTCCGTAATTTGAGAAAACGTGCCGAACAGTTGACCAATTAAAGCCTGCGCCGATTGCTCCGGCCCCCGCTCTGACCAAGGCTCTAAAGTCGTAAACACCACGCCGGTGTTGGAAGTGCTGCCCGAAAAGCTGAACCCGCCCACGGCAAACGTGGCCCGCACACCCGGTAAGCCGAGAATCTCATCCTCGATCTGTCTGATGACATCGCTGGTATAGCTGAGGGAAACCCCTTCTGGCCCCTGAACGATGGTGATGAAGTAACCTTGGTCTTCATCAGGCAAAAAGGCTGAGGGGACAGACTGGTAGAGCCAGCCGGTAAGCACTAAGAGAGCCACAAATGCCCCCAGCACCAGCGGTTTTACGGCATTAAGCAGTTCCAGCGTGCCGCGATAGGTGCGCCGCAGACCGTCTAGAAAGCGATTAAAGCGGCTAAAAATGGCCCCCAACCAGCCCCCAACCGGCGGTTTCTGCCGCAGCAATAGGCCAGATAAGGTTGGGGTCAGGGTCAGAGCGTTGAAAGTAGATAGGGCGATCGCAAAGGCAATCGTCAAAGCAAACTGTCGGTATAGTGCTCCTGTCGTACCCGGGAAAAACGCGACGGGAATGAACACTGCCATCAGCACCAGCGAGGTCGCAATCACGGCTCCAGTCAGTTCCTGCATGGCACTGATCGCAGCTCTGGCGGGCGTCATCCCTAAATCCTGAATTTTGCGGGAAATATC
>JBCCNE010000637.1:0-2412 GCA_039026015.1 Cyanobacteria bacterium P01_C01_bin.70
CTGGTGGAAGTTGGCGAGACCCGTAAGGGCAAAGAACTTCTGAAAATGGGCAAAGCTCACTCGGCACAAAAGGCCCAGATTGGGCAGCTGATCGCGGCCTTCCCGCCGCCGGTGCGGCCAGCGTTGTTTGCCATTTTGCGGCGTCTCAAGCCTGCTGCCAAGGCATCCTAAGGCATCTGATTAGTCTTGGGGTGAGCAGCAGGCTTGGCCATATCCGATGCGCTGAGCCACACGATTTCTCGAGCGGCGTCAGGTAATTTTGCCGTGCTTTGGCCCTGCTGGCGCGATCGCCCACAAAATAGATCTAAAGGCGCCCCTACCATTTCAATGGCGGGGGCGTGGCCTCGCAGCGATCGCCAAGCCGCTGTTGGCAAGCCCTTCAAAACCCAGCGCGTTAACCGATTGGCCGTATGGAATCGGGGCACGTTGGCCTGTAGCGGCACGCCAAATAACTCATGCAAATAGCGATTTGAGCGGCCATAGCGCTGCCACTGGCTGCGCAGTGCTTTCAGCGTGGAGCGATGGCGATGGCGCACGATTGCCTCAGGGGCAAAGTGTAGCTGCCAGTCTTCCGTCATTTGAATGCGCCAGCACAGATCAGCATCTCCCCCCGTCGTGAGATAAGGCCGAAAGAGTCCAGAGGCTTCTAACGCCGCTCGCCGAACCGCCAGATTAGCCGTCTGGCCATAGGGATAGAAAGAGTGGGCAATCGTGTATTTCTGCGACAAAATATCCCGCTGCTCAGCATACTGCTCTAACCAGTTGTCTCCCGGTAGCGCTTTGATTTCGCCTACGACTAAACCGATGTCGGCAGCCTCAAACGGCTGCACCATGCGAATTAGCCAGTCGGGCTCGGGACGGCAGTCGGCGTCAGTAAAAACGAGGATGTCACCTTTGGCGGCTCGAATGCCTTGGTTTCTCGCGGCGTAGGAGCTCTGAATTTCGCATTCTGACAGCGGGATGACCTGAATGCCTCGGTGACGGGCGCGATCGGCAAAGCGCTGCAATTCTGCTAAGGTCCCGTCCTGGCTATTATTGTCGACCAGCAGATATTCCATCTGATCGGCAGGAAAAGTTTGCTGCAGTAGGCAGTCTTCCAGGCCATGCAGGTCTTCAATGCCGTTATAAATCGGGACGATTACTGAAACTGCTGTGACCATAGCGAAAGTCAAACGAGTGGGTACGCTCCTTATCGAGAATTCCCCCAGTGCGGGTCATGCTTACCAGCTGCCTCAGTATTTTCTCCATAAAGAAACGGCATTAGAGTCGATAGCCGCGTGGCGTAATGAGCTTGCCGGCGTAGAGGTGAGTGGTGCGATTACCGATGATTAGCGTGGTGAGCATATCAATGGGGTGGTGCAGCATCTCGGCTAGGGTGGTCAGAATGACGGTTTCGGTAGGGCGATAGGCGGACTGGACGATCGCGACGGGGGTTTCGGGTTGGCGATGCTGAGCAATCAGTTGTTGAGCGATCACAATCTGTTCGGTGCGCGTCTGCGACTTGGGATTGTAGAGGGCGATCACAAAATCAGCCTCCGCAGCCGCCCGCAGCCGCCTCTCAATTACGGGCCAGGGGGTGAGCAGGTCACTAAGGCTAATGGCGCAAAAGTCGTGCATCAACGGAGCGCCTACCCGCGCCGCTGCTGCCTGCAGTGCCGAAATACCCGGATAATGAGTGACCGTCGGCGTCTTGCCGTCCCAGCCTTGGGCCTGTAGCGTTTCGAGCACCAGGCCCGCCATCGCGTAAATGCCGCAGTCGCCAGAGGAAATCACCGCAACGTTAAGGCCCCAATCGGCCAGGGCGATCGCTCTTTCGGCCCGCTGCTGTTCTTGGGTAATGGGCCACTTTTCCACAATTTGCCCCGGCCGCAGCAGTGGGCGAACTAACTCAACATAGAGGCCGTAGCCGATCACGGCATCCGCCCGAGAAAGGGCCGCTTTGGCCGCAGGCGTAATCTGGTCAAGGCTGCCGGGTCCCGTGCTAACCAGGCTCAGATGTCCGGTACGGTCTAAGAATTCCACCTGGGCCTGGGCGATCGCCACTGTCACCGCTCCCGGCTGCGCCGGATCGCGCACCACCTGTTTCGTCACCCGCAGGTAATCGGCAGCCGATTCGACCGGCTCGGTATCGGCCTCGACAGACAGCTGCTCCATGTGCTGCGCCGCCAAAACCGCCGCCGCTTCAGCCACACTGGGCGTTCCTACTGCTTGCTCTACCATCGCCGACGGCTGGGGCACGGAGATGTCCCGCAACTCAGCCGAAGAAAAAAAGCGCAGGGGCCAGCCCCGTTCCTCACAAAGCTGCACCAGACCCGGTTCGTCTGCCTTGAGATCGAGGCTAGCCACGCCAGCGATCGCCCCCATCGCCAAATGTCGTGACTGCAAAGCCGCCGTGATCGCCTGTGCCATCAA
>JBCCNE010000638.1:0-2353 GCA_039026015.1 Cyanobacteria bacterium P01_C01_bin.70
CAAAACCTGGCTGCAGGTAGAAATTGCGGTTTGCGAAGCCCAGGCTGAGCTGGGCTATATTCCCCAAGCGGCGGTGGACGAGATCAAGGAAAAGGCCGATTTTGACCCAGCACGAGTTTTAGAAATTGAGGCGGAAGTGCGACACGATGTGATCGCCTTTCTCACCAATGTCAATGAATATGTGGGCGATGCGGGACGCTACATTCACCTGGGTATGACTAGCTCTGACATGCTGGATACGGCACTGTCCTTGCAAATGGTCGAGAGCCTCAAGGTAATCAAAACCCATGTCGAAAATTTGATTCAGGCAATTCGCTATCGAGCGCAAGAGCACCGCCATACCGTGATGATTGGTCGTTCTCACGGCATTCACGCTGAGCCGATCACGTTTGGATTTAAGCTCGCTGGCTGGCTGGCAGAAATGCTGCGTCACCGCGATCGCCTCACTCACCTGGAAGACAAAATTGCCGTCGGCAAAATTTCTGGTGCCGTCGGCACCTATGCCAATGTTGATCCCCGCATTGAGTCGCTGGCCTGCCAAAAACTGGGACTACGGCCCGATACCGCCTCTACCCAGGTGATTTCTCGCGATATCCACGCAGAATTTATGAATGCGCTGGCTTTGTTAGCCGCTTCTATTGAGCGATTTGCCGTCGAGATTCGCAATCTGCAGCGCACCGACGTGCTGGAAGTGGAAGAGTTTTTCTCAAAGGGACAAAAGGGTTCCTCGGCCATGCCCCACAAGCGCAATCCGATTCGCTCAGAGCGGCTAACTGGCTGTGCCCGCCTGATTCGCGGTAACGCAATGGCCGCGCTAGAAAATGTGGCGCTCTGGCATGAGCGGGACATTTCCCACAGTTCCGTCGAGCGGGTAATTCTTCCCGACTCCTGCATTCTGATCCACTTTATGCTGGTCGAAAGCACCAAACTAATCAAGAAACTGCTGGTCTATCCCGACAACATGACGCGTAATATGAACGTGTACGGCGGTGTCGTGTTTAGTCAGCGAGTGCTGCTTTCCCTAGTGGACAAAGGCTTACCCCGAGAAGACGCTTATACCATCGTGCAGTCCCTGGCCCATCAGGCTTGGAATACAGCCGACGGCGATTTTCGAGCCCTGGTCAGCGGCAGCGATCGCGTGCAGGCTCACCTTACTGCTGATGAAATTGACGCCTGTTTTGACCCCAACCACCACTTGCGTAACTTGGATGAGGTTTATCAGCGCCTCGGCATCTAACGCCGCTGTTGCCTACATGGCCAGCCGAATTTGGCTAAAAGTATTCCCGCCAACTACTCGTCCAAAGTCTTAGGCGCTTTATCAACGAGTAGGGCTTTTGGCTGTCGCCTGCAGCGAATCATCAGGCCAATATGGAGGCTCCGTCAAGCCGTTTTCCGGAGGCCATTTCACAGCCCCAGCTCGGCGCATCCGTGGCCTACGATCAAGCCAAATTTGCCCTCCTGGTTCTTAGAGTGACTTGTGTATAGTGAATAGGAGTTTTAAAAACGGGGCACAGAGAAATCTGTAGCAATCCGTAGTTTGGTTGAAACCTGCCAAATGGCTCACTCCTTTATGGCCAGCATCTCGACCCTCCTTTTGCTCCCTGACTTTCGCTACATTTCTGACCACCAGCGGGCGCACCGTGGCACAATAGTTTCGCCCTGCGGTTTATTGGCAATAAGATTTAAGTATGAGCGGCAACTCGAACAACATTGTCATCATGATCGTCCTAAATATTGTCGGCGTCATGCTGGTTTTGGGCGCCATCATTTTGGTATTGAAGGGGCTGGGCTGGGTGAAGCAGATTCCAGAATATGTGATTTGGGCGATGTTGCTGCTTTCTCTCGGGGTAGGGATTTTGGGCGGGCTCCGCTCGGTGCGATGAGTAGACACCTTATGAGACGTCTTTCGCTGCCCAGTCAAATTTTTCTGGCCTTGTTGGCCTTAACTTTAATAGTGTGGTTGTTACGAGGCCTGACAGTTCTGTCTTTCTTGCCCGGCTTGGTGATTTGGTTGCTGCTGCTGCTGACTATTGGGGCTGGCGTGATTACCAGCTTGCAGCGCATGCGGTAGACTCGCGGTCATCTTGCCGGCCTCGTACTGTCTGTTGTCCCATATTTAGTGGGCGGGTTCTGAGGCGATCGCTTCGGGTGGTTCAAACATCACCAAAAACTTAGAATTCGGCTTCTGGCGGCGCAACAGCTTCACCAGGGCGTCGGCATCCTGATAACGACGATAGCGATTCACCACCGTATGCTTTTTTTCAGGCAGTTGACGCACGATGCACCAGGGTCGTAGCTGAGTTTGATAGGTCATAGTTTTCACAGATAGAGGATAAAGCGAACTGCAAATAAG
>JBCCNE010000639.1:0-2350 GCA_039026015.1 Cyanobacteria bacterium P01_C01_bin.70
AGCCATAGTTTTTTTTCTCGTGAACCGGATCGCCTTGAGTGCTTTGCCCATCGTACGATTTCTCACAGACTGGGGCCCTTCATCCGCCATCGGTGGCTGGGTCAGATGGCCACGGGGTTCGGCAAAGCGCCGAAACTAGACCCAATCCGCTATGTTGGGGACGGGTCCGCGACGGCGATAGGGCTTGGGCGAGACCTGACCCGTCGCTTCACGCAGTTTCAACCATGCATCGAGCGGGTTGCGGCTGATGCCGAACATCCGATTCACGGGTCGCTTCTGTTCACCGCGGTCAACGGCGGCTAACGCTTTTGGTCGCATCTCAATTGGATAGGCGGCACCCATAGACACTCCTTCAAGCCAAACTTCGCTAACTTAGCTGAAAATGTCCGAACTGCCTGTTCACAGGCAATAGCACCAATGTTTCAGAAACGGATTTTGGGCTTTCCAGATTTCCTCTGCTTAAAGTGACAGAAGAGGGCTAAGGTGAGTAGCTCTAAATGGTAGACGCTAGCTGTATCGGCAATAATCGCATCGAGAGTTTTGAGACTATACTGCCGACAATCTGAATGGTGGCATCCTCAATAGCTTGGCTCATGGGCACGTAATTCATTGCGCTAAGCAGCTTTTCGAGGCTTTTAGTTTCGGCATCTGTGGTAGCGGTAAACCCCAGGAGTTCAATTCGGGTGATGAAGCTATATAAGCAATCTTGGAGAGATATCGGGTAACTGCGCAAAACACTCTGAACTGCCTCGCTCTCTTTGAGTAAGCCAATCACGAAGTTGGTATCCAACAGCAACTTAGTCCCACTAACGTCTCATCGCTCTCTGGCTCTCGACAGGATCTTCGTTGAAGTTGGGGGAGTCTTTGAGAGTGCCGAAATAGCTGGAGAGGGGTTCTGGCTGCTCACCTACTTTGGATTGCAGCCGTTGCCGTAGAAACTCAGCAAATTATCAGCACGAGATTTGCTTGCTCTTCGGGTAAGGTTGTGCCGAGTTCGTAGAGTGCGTCAGCAGTACTCATGTTGATACAGGATATTTCTGTATCAACATGAGTACTTTATGCTTTATTTGGGATTTTTGCTTGGTTTTGGAACAGAGGCCAGCATTTGACGTAGGCTGAAACCACGTTCGCTGCCAGCGGCTCGCCGGTATATGGATACCCCAGCTAGGAATCAGGGCAGGCTAGCTGCAGCGATCGCCAGACGACAACAGCGCGACTGCAAGTGTGAATCACTTTTGAGGAGAGGCCCATGTCTGAAACCAATCAATCAATGCAGTGGGTAAGCGCCTTGTCCACCAAGGCTTCCCTCGAAACTGCCGTCAAAGATGTGGCTGCGCAGGTTAGTGGCCAACTGCAGCAGGCTCCTGATCTGGGTCTAGTCTTTATTTCCGCTGCCTATGCCAGCGAGTTTGCCCGCTTGCTGCCCCTGCTGCACGAAGCCTTGTCCATTCCCTGTCTGATTGGCTGCAGCGGCGGTGGCATCATCGGCACGCCCCCGACGAGTGCAGCCAAAGAGGTGGAACAGCGACCTGGCCTGAGCCTGTGTGTCGGGGTTTTGCCAGGAGTGACGGTGCAGCCGTTTTCCCTGCAGGAAGATGACCTGCCCGATTTAGACAGTCCGCCAGATGCCTGGGCCGAGCGCATTGGCGTGGCGGCCGCTGACAATCCGAGCTTTATTCTTCTAGCTGACCCGTTTTCAGCCAGGATTACTGAGCTGCTGCAGGGGCTGGACTTCGCTTTTCCAGCGGCCGTTAAGATTGGCGGGCTAGCCGGCAGCAGCGGCTTTGATCGCAGCAGCGGCCTATTTTTGAATCATACGATGCAGGCGACGGGCGTGGTTGGCGTGGCCCTGACCGGCAATGTGGTGCTAGATGCGATCGTGGCTCAAGGCTGTCGTCCGATTGGGCGACCGTTTCGCATTGCCGCTAGCGAACGCAATATTTTGCTGGAGCTAGAAGAGTGTGACGATTTTGGCGGCGAAACGCAAACGCCGCTGGCTATTCTGCAGGAAATTTTACAAGGGCTAGATGAGAGCGATCGCGCCTTGGCCCAAGATTCTCTGCATGTGGGGATTGCTCAAGATGGCTTTAAGGAAGAACTGCAGCCCGGAGACTTTTTGATTCGTAATTTACTGGGGGTTGATCCTCGGATTGGGGCACTGGCAATCGGCGATCGCCTGCGCATCGGTCAGCGCATTCAATTTCACTTGCGCGATGCCCGCACCTCGGCCGACGATTTAGAAACCCTGCTGATTCGCTACCGCAGCGAGCATAAACCGGCAACCAGCGCCGCCGCCGGAGCCTTTATGTTTTCCTGCATGGGGCGCGGCGAAGGTCTTTATCAAAAGCCC
>JBCCNE010000640.1:0-2339 GCA_039026015.1 Cyanobacteria bacterium P01_C01_bin.70
AGCGCCCTGATGCTGTTTGGTGCACTGGTCTAGATGGCTAAAGCTGTAATTTTAGGTTTGGATTCTGGGTTTTGCTTGGCATAGACAAGGCTCTTAAGTTCTTAGTTTTTCAAATTTCGTAGGGTTACTTTTAGAGAAGCTGCTTCGCATCTAGTGGGCTTTTCGAGGCGGACGCCATACAGGTCATCCCTAATTTTTATCTTCTGGGGGCGCTTCTTCTTCCGGCTCTGTAGGGGTAGAGGTAAAGTTGTCGGCGCTAACGTCGAGGGCGTAGTTGAGGGTCGAGTCTTGGGTGTTGACTACAACAATTTCGTAGTAGCCCGACTGAGGCAGTTGCCCCGACCACGTACGATCGCCCACATCCTCCAACAAAAACGGCACTTCATCATCAGGACTGGGGACATAGAGGGAAAGTTGAGTGGTTCCCGGTTGGACTTGCAGGTTGAGACGCATTAGTTGATCAGCAGCCAGATTGATAATGTAAATGCGGCCTTCACCTGCTGCCAAGCGATCGCGCAGCGACTGACTAAATGCGCCGCTATCGAACTGAATTTCTTCGAGGCGATCGCCCGCCGTGATGGCCTGCACCCGATCAAAGGCTAGTGCCTGCCAGATTTGCCCAACCGGCTGGTCAATGAAATTCTGTGTTGCCGCCTGGGGATAAAGATAGGCAAACTTCGCGTCGGTCAAATCATAAAGCGCTCGGCTGCTGACGTATTTTTGGTTGACCTGCTGCCGCCACTGGTCGCGATCACCCGCCGCATAGCTGCCCAACCCTTGACGGGCCTCAGCACTCAGCTCCACTTCCAACACATCCAGCACCTCATTGGCAATGCTGTCCCACTCGGCCCGCAGTTCCGCATCCTCCGGATTATCACTCAATAGCCGCGATTGCAGGTCTGGATACTGACTATAAAAGAGCTGGTCAGTCACGTTAACCAAATAGCGCTGATCGACCTGCAGGTTATTGCGCCGCTGCCTCAGCGCTTGTTTCCGGGCTTGCTCATCAGGCGAAAAGGCCGGATTCGTCTCATCGTCGTTCGACTGGGCCGTCTCCCCAGTTTCCACATCCGGGGGCGTCACCGTCTCGATAGGATTCCATCGACTGGCAATCCACCACACCAGACCAATCGAGCCGATGACCAACAACAAACCCCATAACGCTTGAAAACACCCACCCCGGTCTTGGGCGGTCCGCTGCCTTTTGGGCTTGGGTGGTGGCGCTGGGGGAGCCACCATCGTACTGGGATGAGCGCCCACTCCCGGCGCAACCGCAACTGTCGGCTCGGTGTAGCCCCCCTTGGCAGCATAGTCGGGTACTGAGTAGGTGTCAGGGCTAGAGAGAGCCTGGGAAACCGCCGTTGCCGAAGCATAGCGATCGCCGACGCGCGGCGCTAACATACGCTCTATTACCTTCGTCAGTCGGGGACTAAGGGAAACGTAATCCTGCCAATGCCAGCGCTTCGCATAGCGATCGTACAAAATATGCGGCGCTTGCCCGGTCAGCAGTACCAATGCGGTCACCGCCAGTGCATACAAATCCGCACTCGGCGTCACCTGTCCCGATGCCAACTGCTCCTCCGGCGCATACCCCACTTTGCCCAGACGAGTCGGCACCGTCACCTCGCCCACCTGCCGCTGCACCACACTCGCCAATTGCTTGACGCCCCCAAAATCGATTAGCACTGGTAAACCATCTCGATTGCACGAAATTAGATTGTCAGGCGCAATATCGCGGTGAATCACCCCGACGCTGTGGAGATAGGTCAGCACCGGCAAAATCTGCTGTAAAAGCTGAATCACCTCCGGCTCTGAGAAACGACTGCCAGAATTCAGGCGAGTTTCCAGTAGTTCTTCATAGGTCGGCCCTTCGACGTAATCCTGTACAAGAAACAGCCGTCCCCGACCCCGAGCACGCACCCGCAGCAGCTCTCGAAACCTAGGAATTTGCGGATGATTGAGCTGATACAGTACATCTGCCTCGCGCTCAAAAAGCTGTTTCGCCTTTTGTAAAGCCTCTTCATCATCTACTTGAGGCAAAAATTCTTTCAGCACACAGAGCTCGTTAAACCGATTTACATCCTCAGCTAGATAGGTGTAGCCAAAGCCTCCTCGGCCCAGCTCACGCAGGATACGATAGCGGCTACCCAATAGACTGTTGGAGTTTCCCATGCCTCCCATGATCATGTGCTGTCTCCCGAAATTGCTTTGAGAAGGGTACCGCACCTCTTAGAAAATGCGTAAGCAGAGTTCAGAATTCGGAAAAGGAAATTCGGTTTTCGGTTTGGTTTTTGGTTCTTCGCTCTTTGCTCTTCGGTTTTGGATTCTTCACCCAACCC
>JBCCNE010000641.1:0-2300 GCA_039026015.1 Cyanobacteria bacterium P01_C01_bin.70
ACTCGCATATTGATTTTGCGGTGCACAATTAGCTCAAATATCAGCTTGAGAAACTGAGCCAAGAGACAAGCCGCCAGAGACACCATCAGTACGCGGTTTTGCAAAATATCACCAATGTCTTGCATGGATTCCAAAGAAGTCATCAATGAGTCCGGTCAACAATAAAGTCCGCCAAGGCTACCAGCGGTTGAGCAGCAGCGCCAAAACTGTCTAGGATGCTTGTTTTTGCCGTTTCAACTAGGGTCTGAGCCTGCCTTTGAGATTCTTCTAAGCCCCAAATGCTGGGATAGGTGGCTTTTTGAGCGGCCAGATCTTTACCGGCTGACTTCCCTAATTCTTCAGACGTGGCGGTGATGTCAAGAATGTCATCAATAATTTGAAAGGCCAGACCAATGCAATCAGCATATTGTCCCAGTGTCTCCACCTGCGTCGCATTGGCGCCAGCCAACACCGCTCCAGAGGTCACAGCAACTCGGAGTAAAGTACCGGTTTTGTGAGTATGGATGTAGTTGAGAGTTTCGAGACTGATATTTTGAACGCCCTCAGAGGCCAAATCAACAACTTGGCCGCCGACCAACCCCTGCGCTCCGACAGCTCGGCCTAAATCAGCAATAATTCGCAGCGTTCTCTCAGGAGAAACATTTTGGGTTTGGGTAGCCACATATTCAAAGGCGTAAGTCAGCAGCGCGTCCCCCGCTAAAATCGCCACACCTTCACCAAAGACCTTATGGTTAGTAAGCTTGCCGCGCCGATAGTCGTCGTTGTCCATAGCGGGCAAATCGTCGTGAATCAACGACATCGTGTGAATCATTTCTAGAGCACAAGCGGTGGGCATGGCCATTGACTCATCGCCTCCCATGAGTTCACAGGTCGCTAGGCACAGGATAGGGCGCAACCGCTTGCCCCCAGCGAAGAGAGAATACCGCATCGCCTGATAGATGGTTTCAGGATATTCCTCACGAATTGCAGCGTCTAAGGCGGCTTCGACGCGCTGCTGGCGATCGCGCAAATAAGCTTTGAGGTTAAAAGTTGTATCCGTCGGAGAAGTCATCACCTTACTCACTTGCAACTGATTTAAGACAAAAGTGCGGTTTCACTCGGCAAGGCCGGAACCCGTCGGCAATAGCTCAAAACTGTATTGTGCAACAGCATGGCTACCGTCATCGGGCCCACTCCGCCGGGAACCGGCGTAATCGCTGCGGCAATCGGGCTGACCGCTTCATAGTCTACATCTCCGACTAGCCGATACTGCCCTTCAGCGGTTTCAACCCGGTTAATGCCAACATCAATGACGATCGCCCCCGGCTGCACATAATCCGCAGTGAGAAACTGCGATCGCCCAATGGCGCTAACGACAATATCAGCGCTGCGGGTCAAAGCCGCCAGATCAGACGTGCGGGAATGGGCAATGGTCACAGTGGCATTGGCCTCCAGCAGCATCAAGGCCATTGGCTTACCGACCAAAATACTACGGCCAATGACAACGGCGCGTTTTCCCGCAATCTCAATATTGTGAGCCTGCAAAAGCTGCATGATTCCAAGTGGCGTACAGCTTCGCAGTCCCAGTTCACCCCGCAGCAGGCGACCCATATTTACCGGATGCAAACCATCGGCATCTTTGTCCGGAGCGATGGTGTTCAACAAGGTGACATCGTCCAGGTGGTCAGGAACTGGGAGCTGTAGCAAAATGCCATCTACGTGATCGTCAGCGTTTAACTCTGCAATCAGCCCGGCTAAATACGCTTGCGAGGTCTCGGCAGGCAGTTTTTGGCCAAAGGAAGCAATGCCGACGCGATCGCACGCCCTTTCCTTGTTACGCACATAAGCTGCACTTGCCGGGTGATCACCCACCATGATGACCGCAAGCCCTGGCGCACGCCCCGCTTTGGGAGCCCACACCTGCACTTTTTCCGCTAATCGGGCTTGCGTTGCTTTTGCTAAAGCTTTGCCATCCAAAATTTGAGTCATGGATTTCCTAAGTTACGCTGTTGATTGAACAGGAGGGGTGCCCAGATTCACCCTTGGCTGCCAGCAACGTGCAGCGGCTGCCGAGCCCAAAAGCCATGGCAGCATTTTACGAGGTCTAGTGTCTCAGATTTAGCGGCTACTTATTCCAACGAATCTTATTTCCACGAAGCAAAAATGTGGCAATTCCTGCGACGATTCATTAGAGTCAGTGGACTTGTTGGCACCGCCTTAGCTGTGGGCTGCAGTCAACCGGCTAACCTTACCGTCGAACAAGAATCTGTGGGGCTCAAGCTGCCTGACAGCATTGCCCAAATCATGCGGCAGACGATAGC
>JBCCNE010000642.1:0-2292 GCA_039026015.1 Cyanobacteria bacterium P01_C01_bin.70
GAAAGAATCAGCTCATTGTTTTGCAGTTGATTTAACAGGGCTGTGCGACCTTCCCCAATGGGCACATCTCGAAACAGATCAAGCCCGATCGCCCGGGGTTCAGCAACGACTAACGTTGACAACAGTTCGGCAACAGTATCGTCAGCGATGGGCCACTCTTGGCGGGATTGGATGTCGGCTTCATCGATGCCTACTACGAGAATGCGGTCATCGGGGGGCAAGGGCGATCGCTGTCGCATCATCTGGTCATAGGCTCCCAGTTCTAGTCCTTGCAGCGCCCCTAGCGCCCGTATTCCCAAAACGACGGCACTGGCTACTAGCGTCGCCAGCAGCGGTGGCTGCCCCAACTGATTGAGCCAAGTGGGCGGACGCTGTGGCTGAGACCAACGCCGCGAAGAACCTGAAGATTTGGGCGAAAAAGCCATAAGTATTGCTGAGTAGGGAGCAAGACCGGCCTATGAACGTCAATTCATTCTACCCAGGGAGGTTAGCGAAGTGAGCGCTAATGGCAGCGATCGCAAAACTTACTCAATAACCGTAACAGTCTTTTCGGATTCCGAAATGCTCTCGTGTAGTTCTGCTGAATTGTGACTATAACTGAGATTGGGCGCAATTTTAATCATCTAGTGTGACGTTTTCTGCATGCGATTGGGAAGTTTAGACATGCCCGGAAGTGGCGTATCTTAATGGTTGCTGCAAGGTTCTATGGAGGCCTCTGGTTTATGACCACTGTTTTTATCCTGCTGATATTTAGTTAACTCGATTTTATGAAAGATCTATTTCAGCTACGGCGTGTCGGGGCGATTTTACCCCTTAGCCTGCTGCTTGGCAGCAGTCTGTTGGCAGCTTTGGGCCCCGCGATCGCCCAAGACATTTTTCAAGTTAAGCTGCCGGATATCAGCGCCCCCGGCAACCGCGAATCGGGCTCGACCCGCAGCACCACCTGCATTGCCCCCAATGACAACTTGGTGGCGCTGATGCCCCAAACTAACTACGGCTTTACCCAAAACGCCTATCCCACCATTTATTTTTACTTGCCGCCGACAACTGCTGAGCAGGTCAAATTTGTCTTACTAAATGAAAGCACCAACGAGCTGATTTACGAAAGCCGCTTTGGGATTAGCGATCGCTCGGGCATTGCCAGCATCAGTTTGCCCGACAACGGCATTCAACAGCCGCTCGAAGTGGGGGAAGCCTACGTCTGGTATATCGCAGTGGTGTGTGAGCCCACCGACCCCAGCGCTGATGTCGTCACCGAAGGACAGATTGCTCGAGTCGAGTCGCTACCGGCGGTGGCCACCGCCACTGCCGAAACCTTACCGGCGGTGTATGCCGAAGCCGGATTATGGTTCGATGCGCTCGCCGCCGCCGCCACGCTGAAGCAGGACGACAACGCCGTGGCGTGGGATACGCTGCTAGAGGCCGTTGAACTGAATGAGCTGATTCCAGTGGAGTTACTGGACGATTCTCCGTCCTCCACGGCTCAAGCCACCATACTCACCCCCTAGCTGCTGAAAAACCGCTCTGCTGCAAGGTCTGAGAAAGGCAATGCCGCTCTCGGTACCCCTGACTAGCGCAGTCGCGCTGCGGCCTGAAAGGCGGCGCAGTATTGCTGGTAGCCGCCAGGAAACACGACGTTGAGCGTCAGAGGATCGGTGGTGTCAGCCGGATCGCCAGGCCCAGCAACCACCACCGGTTGGCCATCGCGATCTGCAATCGTTAAAGCCCGCCGGTTCTTAAGTTCACCACCGCTGCTGTCGACATAGGTGACGACATTACCAACGCCCAGCGTGCGCCCGATATCCTGAATCAAGTGCAAGAAGTTGCGATCGCTGCCGCCGCGCTTAGCGACCGGTTGACCGTCTACTGCCATCACCTTGCTGGTAACGGTATCGCCGACGCCCACCATCAGCGGCATGGCTGCTGGGTCAAACTTGTCCGTCACTAACTGAATCAGGGCGTCGTGGTCGCGAGGGGCAACGCGCACGCTAAATGCTTCGCCTAGGGGATAGGTACCGGTGTGTTGGGCATAGTAGCGATTGAGCAGCACCAGAACTCCAGCCTCCTTAATGGCGCCCCGCAGCATAAATTGGAAATCCGTCGTGCCTGACTCGTTTCCCTGGCTGAGCCAGATCACCTCCCGGCCGCTCTCGTCACGCCCGTGGTTGGGGGCATAATGCACAAAAAAAGAGTCCCTTAGTCCCTGCTCTGCGGCTTCTGCCAGCAGCGTCTCCATCAGGGACTGCATGGCTATTTGCAGGGCTCGATAGGTATCGCGATCGCCCTCTAAGA
>JBCCNE010000643.1:0-2272 GCA_039026015.1 Cyanobacteria bacterium P01_C01_bin.70
AACGCCTCTGCTCATGGGTGATTATGCCGCAACCTGCCTGTAACGGACGAGAATTTATGGGCCGCTACTGCCAACGCACCGGCAGATAGGATTCCGTGATGGCATGGCAGAATGCGGGTGCGGCAGGCGGCACAGCGAGCGTTGTCGTGAGGGAACTTTACCAATGCGAACTGTCTGCATAAACCATTCACGTACAGCCGGTACCTGATACCGCTATCAAAATAACGTGATAGCGGGAATTGCCTGGATGATCGCGGCGGTGGTCATCTCGTCCCAACCGCCTTCAGCCTGCCGGCCTTCTAGCAAGATGAACCGTAGAGCAAACTGGTCGGGAAAGCCCTCTACTTCTAACCAGATTTGCGGCGTTTCTTGCTCGCAGGTAACGCGCTCCTCATCCATCAGTTCTGCACTGAGCGATCGCAAAGTGTCTGCTAGCTGCAGGGCCAGGCGGCAAAAGTCTGAGAATTCCGCTTTGGTAAGTTCGATGGCCCAGCCATCGCCCCCCACTAGTCCCTGAAAAACGTTGGCGCTTGGGTCATAACCCAAGCGCCAGCCAGCACCTTCTTTAAGATGACGCACGATAGATCGCTATTCGCCGATAATTTCTGGCTGAGTCAGCTCGTCAGACATTTCGATAATGGCCCGCAAAACCGGCTTCATCCGCGGATCGTCATAGGCTTCAAATTCTTCAAAGCGACGACGCTGGGCTCGATTGGCGACCTGCACCGTAATCCGATATCGGTTAGACGCAGCGTTAATCAAATCTTCCTGCCGCCGCATCAACTGCTGGCTATCAAACGGAGAGGTATTTCTAAGCATAGACCTGCCAATTTAGCGTTCGAGCTTTTAGTATATCAATGCGCAACCAGCAGCATCCAATTTTTTCAGTAGAGGCATCTTGCCCCCGAGCGGGAAACATGCACTGCAAGTGCCAAACTAGAGTAGCCTGGGTCGGATCACCGTTTGCTGACTTTACGGTCAGCCCCTTGGCCCGCTAGGTTAGCAATACATTGAATAACGGTGAGCGCGCATGACTGACACCCCTTTGGCAGCTTCCGCCTTGCTGTGGCCGTTAATTGAGCAGACCACTCGCCAAGCTTTGGCCAGCGGAGCGCTGCACCCCATTGCCACCCAGGCCTGCACAGTACCCGATAGCGGTATCCGATTTTTGGTACGTGTGGTGGATAGCTTGGCCCGCAAAGAGCAGGCCCAAAAGACACGCCGTAATCGCCTCCAACAAAAACCCGACAATCCCTTTTTGCCTTACGAAGAAGCTCTGTTTGTGGCTCATTTATCCCCGAGCCATGTCTGCTTGCTCAATAAATTCAACGTGGTTGAGCACCATCTACTGATCATTACCGGAGAGTACGCCGCGCAGCAGGACTGGCTCATGCCCGCCGACTTCACGGCATTTGCCCGCTGTGCCCAGCAGATCAACGGCTTTGGCTTTTACAACAGTGGCCCCGTGGCCGGAGCTAGCCAGCATCACAAGCACCTGCAACTGGTGCCCTTGACCACCAGTGCGGGGACAATCACAGTACCGCTAGATGCGGCAGTTCACGACCATGCTGACGCGATCGCCGCGTCGCAGATGATTCCCACGCTGCCCTTTCAGCACCGGGTTCAACCGCTGACTTTAGTTTGGGCTGAGCATTCGTGTGAGGAGATCGGGACAGCGTTGCACAATACCTATCGGCAACTTATGCAGGCGGCGGGCATTCCCTTAGAGACGCCTCAGCCCCATGAACCCTACAACTTGTTGATGACCCGCGAGTGGATGATGGTAGTACGGCGATCGCAGGCCAGCTACCAAAACATCGGCGTCAACAGCCTAGGATATGCGGGCTGGCTGCTAGTCAAAACCGCGGCCGAACTGGAAAAACTGCGCCAACTGGGGCCGCTGAACCTGCTGGCGCAGGTGGGACTGCCAGAAATTGTGGATAGATAAGATTTAGCCGTCGCTTTCAATAAAAAACAAGATTTTTTGAAGTTGAGTGCTGCCAGCAGGTCTAAAAACCAGATCAGTTGCACCAAAATTCTAGCTAATAAAAAGCCGACTCCTAAAAGTCGGCTTGTAAAAATATAGTTGCTCTCTCAAATAGGAGGAAACAAAATCTCGTCAAAAACGCCTTTAGAACGCTATTTTTCGAGCCATCCCTCTCTACTCAGCATTGTATCAAGCCACACAGAATTTTCGTCATAAATCTTCAGGTTTTTTCGGCAGACTGTAACAGACATTACGGTCTGAATACCAATAGGGCGATTTTTACTG
>JBCCNE010000644.1:0-2222 GCA_039026015.1 Cyanobacteria bacterium P01_C01_bin.70
ACAGCACTGTTTGAGGCGTGGGTCGAACCGTTTCTAGTTCCGGATTTAGCGCCCGGCCAAGTCGTCGTGATGGATAATGCCAGCTTTCACCAGTCTCAACGCACTCAAAATTGGATTCAACAAGCGGGGTGTCAAGGGCTATTTCTGCCGCCCTACTCCCCTGATTTCAACCAGATTGAGAAGTTTTGAGCGCGCTTAAAACATCATCTTCGGAAAACGCTCAACCAATTTCACAACTGATGGGATGCCGTCGATGATGCCTTCAGAAAACTGTCCTGACTCTCACTTCAGATGCCATAGAGATCAAAAAAACATGAGTTTTGGCAACATTGAAAGCGTGTATCAAGTGCCCATTAGACCTGATTTTCCATCCCCGAAAAGATTTCCCGATAATAACAAGAGAATTTACACTGCTTAAACTGTTTGCGCTTTGGTATCGCTGCACGACAGATGGTGGTGGCCAAAGTGCGAGAACGGCGGAGAAAAAGAGCCAGGATTTGTCGTGGTGGTTGAGAGCATTGGATGAACAGAAACTAGGTTATGTAGTCTGGCTTACATTGTGTGCTTGGTGAACCCAGCATCATGCCTACATTAATAGAGTGATAAAGCCATGCGGATTTTGCTTGTGGAAGATGATCTCCACCTATCGGCCTCGCTTTCAGAAGCATTAGAGACGATGCAATATACCGTAGATGTTGCGTCGGACGGCGCCACCGCTTGGCAACAAATGCTGTTATTGCCCTACGATCTGATGTTGATGGATGTCACGCTGCCCTGCATTGATGGCCTGACGTTGTGTCAACGGATGCGATCGCACAGCATCGATTCCCCCGTGTTGATGCTGACGGCTCGTGACACCAGCCAAGACAAAATTGCCGGTCTTGATGCCGGTGCCGATGCTTACATGGTCAAGCCTTTTGACTTAGCCGAATTGACTGCCCAGATTCGGGCCTTACTGAGGCGAGGACAGACCAGCGCCAGCACCACCCTACTCTGGGGAGCTTTGCGCTTGAATCCCAACACATTTGAAGTCACGTATCAAGACACGCCTCTACGGCTAACACCTAAAGAGTTTGCCATTCTCGATTTGCTCATACGACACGGGCGTCGAGTGCTGAGTCGCCACTTCATTCTGGAATCGATTTGGCAAATGGATGATCCTCCTGGCGAAGAGACTGTTAAAGCCCACCTCAAGGCCCTTAGGCAAAAACTGCGTAAAGTTGGAGCCCC
Source organism: Cyanobacteria bacterium P01_C01_bin.70 (assembly GCA_039026015.1). GTDB lineage: Bacteria > Cyanobacteriota > Cyanobacteriia > Phormidesmidales > Phormidesmidaceae > Halomicronema. The sequence goes on from JBCCNE010000644.1 coordinate 1,231, forward strand.
TCGCAATTTTGTCGAAACAGTTCATGGTTTGGGATATCGCCTGATGGACGTAGCGTAGCGAGACGTGACAGGAGGTGCAGCGGATGGGGAGAGCAAGAGGAGCAAGGGAGCGCGAGGAGCAGACGGGAATTGTAGGGTGACTAAAAGTTTTGAATGGTTCAGAGCTTTACAACTCGAATTGCTTCCTTCCCCCTTGCCCCCAGTGCTCCTGCATCTCCATTGCGTCCTTCCTCTTGCCCCCCCTGCTCCTTCATCCCCTCCGCCCTTCACTCCACATCCGGCAACTGCACTGTTACACAGGTGCCTCGCTTAGGATGACTGTCAATCGTCAAGGTCCCTTGATGAATGTCGACACAGGTTTTCACCACGGCCAACCCCAACCCAGTTCCTGAGGCTGCGCCCGCATTTTCTCCCCGATAAAAAGCTTCTAGAATGGCCGATCGCTCTTGCGGCAGTATCCCAATTCCTTGATCAATGACCTGCAAGCAAACAGTTGCTGGTTTGTGGTTAATCACCAACCGAATCAAACTATGCTCCGGTGAATATTTAGAAGCATTAGATAACAAATTAATCAAGATCGAACTGAGCAAACGCTTATCAACAAAAACCTGCGTTTTGAGGGCATCACCTTCTAGCGACAGGGTTTGCCCAGCCTGGAAGTGAATCTGTTCATAGAGCTGCTGACAAAAAGGCTCTAGGGCGACAATTTCAGGATTAAATTCCAGCTTGCCCGCTTCGGCTCGGGTCAACGTCAGCATATCGCCGACCAGTTTGCCCATTCTCTGCGCAGCGACGCGAATGCGATCGATATTGTTTGTCCGTTTTTCTGAGGGCAAATCATTGAAGTTAGTGGCCAGTGATTGAGCAGAAATCGAAATAATACTCAGGGGTGTCCGCAGTTCGTGAGAAGCCATCGAGAATAGCCGCAATTTGAGGTCACTGAGTTCTCGAGTTTGTCTGAGCTCACTCTGCCAGCGGGAGACGTAGATGAG
>JBCCNE010000645.1:0-2179 GCA_039026015.1 Cyanobacteria bacterium P01_C01_bin.70
AATCGGAATGGAGAGCTTTGGGAGCAAGGGGGCCGGGGAACAGAATGTGTAGCAAGAGTTTGGAGAATCTGTATTAAACGCATCAGCCAATAAACTCACCGTCAGGAGGGCACTCATGACCAACTTCCACCCCTTTTCAATACCAACTTCCACCCCTTTTCAATCTGCTCATAGCGAGTGACCAGAAAGTTAGCCCATCCTAAGCATCTTTGGCTTGTTTGAAACCATTTTCAATTCAGGTTTGGGAACCATAGTGATCACCAATCATCTGGCAGGATTATCTTCTAGTAGTCGGTTGCGCCCAGAGAGTAGAGCATTTGCTGTTCAGAGTCAGTAAGCCCCAAACAGCCGTCAATCTGTACGCCTTCGTAGGGGCGGTCAACGCGCAGTTTGCCCTGTAATTCTCCAGTGGCGATCGCCCATAATGTAATTTCCCCGTTTTGCCCAGCACACACCAGCGATTGACCATCGGGGCTGGTGCTCGCATGCCAGAGGACTTCTTCATTGGCCGTAAATTGAATGCGGCAGGTCCGGCTGAAAATATCCCATAGCGCCAGAGTGTGGGTATCGCTAATCAACGCGATGGGGCGCTGCTCGGCGTCGATTGTAACTTGATGAATGTAGGCGGCATCCTCGTGTTCCCACGTGTCGATACACTCGCCGGTTGAAACCTGCCAGATTTGTACGGTGCCGTCGTTGCTGCCGCTGTAAAGGGTGTCACCATCCGCCGACAGACACAGCGTATGAACGCGGCGGCGATGCCCTTCTAAGGTTAGGGTTGATTCTCCTTGCAGGTTCCAGGCCCGAATGGTGCGATCGCGACTGCCACTGTAAATTTGCTGACCATCGGGTGAGAAAGCTAATGTCATTACCTTGTCGGCGTGGGCCTGATCGTTTTGCCAGCAACACACGCCGTCGGACAAATCCCACATCGCAATTGTCCCCATGGCATCGCCTGCGGCTAACAAATTGCCGTCGCGGCTAAAGGCTATAGCAGTGACGGCTTTGGGTAACCGCATTGCCGACTGCAGCCATTGCTCTGCCGGTCGAACCCAAAGGTGAATTTTGCCCGTTTCGCTGCCCACGGCCAGGTAGGTAGGCGGCAGACTACTCGCCAGCACGCGGGTCAATGCGGGCTCGGGCAGTTGGAAGCGCGCCTGGGGTAACCACCGCTGCCGCGCTGATGAAAATTGCCAGCAGCGCAGGGTGTGATCATCGTGACTGCTGAGGAGCTGGAGGGGTGTTGCCGAAAGCACCAGTCGTCGAGGCGGGTGGCGATCACTGCGCCAAACCCGTAAACACTCACCTGAGGGCAGTTGCCAGCGCTGTACTGAGTAATCGCAACCGGTGATCAATTCCGCTTGGTTGGGTCGAAAGACGAGGGATTCGACCGGAGCCTGGGGTTCTGTTAGCTGACACAGTCGCGATCGCGATTCTACGTCCCACACTGACACCGTGTTGGTCATTTCGCTAGCGGCCAAATACTGCCCATCCGGGCTCAACGCGATGGCCATAAAGGCCTCGCACGGCTCATTCATGATGAATTGTGGACGAGCCGATGCGAGTTCCCACACGACTAACTGGCCATCATCTTGCCCCACTACGATGGGCTGCATGAGTTCTCCGTCTATTGTTGGGCGATAGGCCACCGTCCCTAGTAGAGCCGTTAGCCGACCTTCAAAGCGGTTAAGGCTGTCGCCGGTTTCCAAATGCCATTCCAACGCGGCTCGGTCTCGCCCACAGGAGAGCAGCCGTTGACTACAGGGGCTAAAAGCGATTGCCGTAACGGCTGCTGTATGAGCGGGAATCTGGTGGATTTTTTCCCCCGAGGCCAAGCGCCAAATATGAAGATTTCCCTGCTCGTCGCCACCGGCTAACAATAACTTATCTGCACTAAATGCTAAGGTGGTGAGGCTTCCGGCATCGAGTTCGGCGAAGCGTTCGGGGCCCAGCTCGGAGAGCAAGTCCCACAGTCGGACGGTTCCATCTTGACGCGCTTCCGCCAAGGTATTGCCGTCAGGGCTGTAGGCGATCGCGCAAATCGCTTGTGTCACGGTCAGCATCGCCCGCTGTAACCGACCCGTTTGCAAATCCCAAAGCAATAGACGACCATCTTGGTCGCCCACTGCGATTTCTGCCCGCTGCGAATTAACGGCAATCGTAGGACATTGTCCCATCG
>JBCCNE010000646.1:0-2130 GCA_039026015.1 Cyanobacteria bacterium P01_C01_bin.70
ACAAGGATTTGGGGTGGAACAGCCGGTGACTGAGCGATTTGCCGATATGGTAAGCCAGTTCACTGCACCGACCGATCTGTGGGTAATCCGCTCTGAAATTGACCCTCAAGATCCTCTAATCAATGCCAAACCGTCGCTTTGTCAGCTTTCGCCAGAGATGCCCCAGGGCAATAAGGGCGGCTACCTATATCTGCATTTCACCTGTCGCGGTGCTTAGCGCTGCGCTTGGAGGCTAGGGAACTGAGCTGGCGCTTGACAGGCTTCAAACAAGTAGTATTCGTAATACCAGCGATCGCTGGTTGCTGGCCCGGGTAGGCGATGATCGGTGGCGGCGAGTGTCGTTAGGTGATCGCCCTGCGGAGTTTGTACGCTCCAATCGCCTGAGGGCAGCGATCGCAGCGTCACTGGCCCAACTTGTTCGTCTAGCTCAAGGGTGGTTAGCGTAATGGGTTTACCAGCGGCATCCCGTTGCTGAGCAAACCGCCGTCCGCGACTATCGAGCTGGTAAATGCGCAGATCACCGTCTAGGGCTTGCAAATGCTGCCACAGCGGAATGTAGGGGCCGTGATAGTCCGGCAAGATTGCGTGTTGAGCCGCATACACTTGTCGCCAGCGTCCCGCCCAGTGAGTCTCAAAGCGCTGTATGGTTTGACGATGTCCGTGGCGCGATGAGGATGAGGTGAGCAGCCGCCCGCCCGGCGTCAAAAAGTTGGCGGCGGTCTTGAGCAAGGCATCTAACACCAACCGGCCATCGGCTCCGGCTTCGTTCCAGGCGGCGACCTGTTGGCGACTGTCGGGATGAGCGAGGTCGGTAAAGAGCCAGGGCTGTACGGGCGGATTGCTGATAATTAAGTCATAGGGCTCAGCCGGAATTTGCGCAAAGCGATCGCTCTGAATCCCTTTTACTTCAGTCAGGCCATTGCGTTGAGCATTGTGTTCTGAGACGGTTGCTGCGATCGCCGAATAGTCGCTCAGCGTCACCGACGACGCCCCCAACAGACCACAGACAATGCCGACAATGCCCGACCCGGTAGCAAAATCCAACACCCGGCGCTGCTTTAGCCCGTCGAGAAACTCATGCTCAATCAAAAAAGACAGCATCTCGACCGCGCTCAATGGCGACCAAACTTCGGGATGCTCAGCGAGTTCTACCGTCAGATGGGCGATTTCCAGGTCCTGTGCTCTCATCAGCATCAAAGTGAAACGATATTCCAGGATATTGGCACACCTAGCCAGCAATGTCCCGCAGTTGTGAATGGGTTGATCGGGTGTATAGCCTGACGGCATTCAAGAAAGGCGGAGCCTGCCTGGAGGGCTTGGGAGTGTTAGCCGCCTACCTACGCCGAAGGAGCTAGGACCTGGGAATGGCAGGATATTTGCCCGGGGTGTGGGTAGCAGGTAACCAGGAATAGAGAACCGAGAACCCATCCTCTTTTTCCCACTCGGCATTCCGCACTCCAATACAGCAGATTGTTCTAACCGTCACTGCTTCTGCAATAGAATTAAGCCAGCTGCTTATTGGGCAAATCTGATGGCCGATCGCTCCTTGATGTACCAAGAATCCTATTTCGTGCTGCTGCTGCCTGGGGCGGCAGAAGAGATTGTGACCGCCGAAGAACTGCACCAGCGACTGGAAGGAATTTTGAGCGATCGCCAAGCCAATCTCCCGCGTGATCTGACTAAGTTACGCACCGTCACCGAGCAGGCCCAATATTTGGTCAACCACGCCTGTGATTTTGAACTGGAGCCCGGACAAACCATGCAGTGGTTTGCTATTCGCCTAGAAAAGTAAGCGGCGACGTTTGGGAGCGAGCAGTCAGCTTTGGCAGCGATCGCCGCCGCCTCCCTTGCCGATAGAAACTGATGGAATGCCCCGAAAGAGGGGCAGGCATGAGCGTAGTTGGAAACCTCTCTAAGACCTGGAGCGGCCACGTCACCGTCTTACCCTACGTTGAGGGCATCGCGCTAATAGCCCAGCCATTTTGATATTCCAGCTAATCAGTTCCTTGGTCTGACAAAAAGTTCACGAATTCCTCTAAAACCATCTGCGGGGCTTCTAACTGTGGCAAATGTCCCACATTTTCTAAGGTTTTGAACGCGGCATGGCGGATAAGAGAAGCAAGCGCAGCT
>JBCCNE010000647.1:0-2125 GCA_039026015.1 Cyanobacteria bacterium P01_C01_bin.70
ACTCTTTCACTCTCATACTCCAGCGCCCTCAACCGCGCCGTAATATGGCACTCTGAAAACTAGATTGACCGAACGGCTGGAGGCGTTATGGGCACTACCCCCAAAATTATTGTGTTGGACGATGACCCAACGGGTTCGCAGACCGTTCACAGTTGCTTGCTGTTGCTGCAGTGGGATGTTGAGACTTTGATAGAAGGGCTGCAAGACGATGCCCCAATTATGTTTATTCTTACCAATACGCGAGCGCTATCTCCCGCACAGGCAGAAGCGGTTACCCGCGAGGTCTGCCAGAATCTCAAAGTGGCCATTCCACAAGCGGGAATCGAGGAATTTTTGGTGGTAAGTCGCTCGGACTCTACCTTAAGGGGACATTATCCGATTGAAACAGATGCGATCGCGGCTGAACTCGGTCCCTTCGACGCCCACTTTATGGTGCCGGCCTTTTTTGAGGGGGGACGCATCACCCGCGACAGCACCCACTATGTCGTACAAAACGGCACCCCGATCCCCGCTCACGAAACCGAATTTGCGCAAGATTCAGTCTTTGGCTACAGCACTGCTTATTTACCTAATTACGTCGCGGAAAAGACCCAGGGGAGCATTGCGGCCAATCAGGTGGAGCGGTTCACTGACGATCGCCTTCGTACCGGCACTCTCGAGGCGCTAATGGCCTTGCAGAATAACGTTTGCGTAGCCGTTGATGGTGAAGTTCAGACTGACCTAGACGCCTTTGCCCAGGATATTTTAGCTGCCGCCGCCCAGGGCAAGCGCTTCTTGTTTCGCAGTGCTGCCAGTCTCTTGACGGCACTCGCTGCTTTGCCGCCCCAGCCGATCGCCGCCGCCGACATGGCTCAATACGTCAAAGATCATCACCCTGGCGCCATTTTGGTCGGCTCCCATGTTAAAAAGACCACCCAGCAGCTGGCCCAGTTGCTGGAAGAACCCGATATCGTTGGCGTTGAGGTCGATGTGACCCAAATGGTTGATGATTGGGCTACAGGGAGAGCCCGTCTGCTAGAGGCGACCCTGACCCAGGTGAAACAAGTTCACGATCGCGGGCAAACCCCTGCCATCTATACCAGTCGAGAGGAGTTGACCTTCCCGAACGTGCAAACTCGACTGGCTTTTGGAGAACAGGTATCAGCATTGCTAATGGATATTGTGCGCGGACTGCCTGGTGATTTGGGCTTTCTGATTAGCAAAGGAGGAATCACCTCTAACGACACCCTGAGTCAAGGATTGGCCCTGCGAACAACTCGCTTGCTGGGGCAAATTCTGCCTGGCGTGTCAGTGGTGCGCACGGAAGCCGACCATCCACAGTTTGCCGCCATGCCGGTGGTGTTATTTCCTGGCAACGTTGGCGATGAAAATGCCCTCGCTCTCGCCTATCAGAGGCTAAGCTAGATAAGCCGTTAACATCATTGCTGGCTGGTGATTCCCGTCATATCCTTACAGGGAATGCCATACAGCTCCTGACAGGGGAATGCTACACGGCGTAAACATGAAAAGTTCTTGATTTCGGAAAGTGTATGGCTGAGCCAGATAGATTTCGTGTCGTTATTTTTGGATCTGCTCGTTTGAAACCGGGCGATTCCATCTACGAGCAGGTGCGGCGGCTGGCCCGTTTATTGGGGCGAGAAGGCATGGATGTCGTCACGGGCGGTGGCCCAGGATTGATGGAGGCCGCTAATCTGGGACATCGCGAAGGACGCGAAGATCCTCACAGCATGGATGGTTCCAGTAAATCCTATGGGCTCAATATCAAGCTGCCGTTTGAAGAAGCGGCTAATCCCCACGTGGATATCAAACATGACTTTGATCGCTTCTCAGAGCGCCTAGACCATTTTATGCACTTGGCTAATGCCGTTGTGGTTGCGCCCGGCGGCGTTGGTACTTTGCTGGAGCTAGCTTACACCTGGCAGCTGATGCAGGTCGAGCACATCTGCAATATCCCTATCGTGCTGTTGGGAGATATGTGGGAAGACTTTTTGCGCTGGGTGCAAGCTTGGCCACTCGAAAAGCAGTTAATCAATCCTGAGGACTATGAAATGCTGTTTCTCGTCCGTAACTGTGATGAAGCGTTTGAAGTGGTACGAGCGGCTCAGCGTAAGTTTTTAGAAGCCAA
>JBCCNE010000648.1:0-1993 GCA_039026015.1 Cyanobacteria bacterium P01_C01_bin.70
ATTGGCCTGGGCTTTCCCCTGTTGACCATTGGCATTATTTCCGGGGCAGTGTGGGCTAACGAAGCCTGGGGATCCTATTGGAGTTGGGATCCGAAAGAAACTTGGGCCCTAATTACGTGGCTGGTCTTTGCTGCCTATTTACATGCCCGAATTACGAAAGGCTGGCAGGGTCGACGCCCCGCCATTTTGGCTGCTTCGGGTTTTCTGGTGGTTTGGATATGCTACTTAGGCGTCAACGTCTTGGGCAAAGGACTGCACAGCTACGGCTGGTTCTTTTAGCCAACTCAGCGTTAGGCAGCGCCAATAGTCGTAAGTTCAACAATGCCCGCGATCGCGATCGCTAGCAGGACCACAAAGGCATAGCGAGGCACACCACCGCTGCTGTAGGTGGCATTGTCGGCACGACGCTGAAAGAAGGCGTACACATTTGGCGCACCCATCATCAAAAAGATAATGCCAACAATGCTCAGCCGAGGCGGCTGGGAAGATGCAGAGTGATTATTAAGCTGGTTCATTGCCATGGTGCTTTACCAAATTCATTGAAACTATAAACGCGATCGCAGACTCAACAACCAACCTGTGAAGTTCAACTCAGCTATTGGAAAAGGCTCCTTAGTCAGACTGGAAGCGCTTCAGCTAGTAACCACTCCCGAATCCCGGTAAATCGGCTTTACTTTTATGCCTCATATCTAACCAGAGCCGATGATTCAGGATTATTCCTCAGATGGAACACGATTGGAGATAGTGATATCTTTACACAACTTTAACAATCTTTACATGAGTTGATGGACAAAGTCATCATCAGGGACCTACGGAGAACCACGGCCAGATTTAACCGGACATGATTGAGTAACACATTATTAAGCGCAGAGATTTTTGGCGTGGGGAATCTTACTTAAGCTGTTTTTTATTTCGCCACAAAGAAATTTTAAGTGTTTTTACCCGTTATTTTAAGCGTGCTCACTTTGACGGGCTGACTTCGTAAATTTACGTCTGGCGATGGGGTGCTTGCAGGACGCTGCCGTGTCGCCAAATCCAGCCGCCACAAGGCAGGCATGGCAGGGCGCTGCTATGCTCATTTCAGGACTGACTTAGGAAGGTGTCTTTGTTTGCTGCTATTGCGACAACGCCAGCGGGCGGTCGATCGCTGCTCCCCATTTGTGCCGCCCTGCCTGCCACCCTCTGGATACCCGCAACTATGTCAGCGGCGGTTGACATCCCGGCGGATGCCGTCGTGCAGTTTTATCAAGGGTCGCTCAGAGCCCTCTTGGCAGAACTCTGGTTCACTCATCGGGGCTTAATCTTGGCGCTGGCAACGGGGGCCGTGGTGCGGCTGATAGCGCCGCTGCTGCAGGATAAATCAACGGATCCGGCAGTGGTGGTGGTGGATGCAGCGGGGAAATGGGCTATTAGTCTATGTGGTGGACATCAAGGCGGCGGCGATCGCCTCACCCACCAAATCAGCCAGATTTTATCCGCGATGCCGATTACGACCGGAGCGGCTAACGCTCAGCAGTTGCCCGGCATCGACGTGCTCGGACAGCCGTTTGGTTGGCAGCAAGGGACGGGGAATTGGACGGCGGTGGCCAGCGCGATCGCCCAGGGTCAGGCCGTGCAGGTGATTCAAGAAGCGGGTTCCTCGCTGTGGGAAGCGCAGTTGCCAGAAGTTCATTCCCTGCAATTGGGCTGGACGGAAGGATCAGCAAAGCCATCACGGCCCGCTCCCCAGGCCCGGGTGTGGATCAGTCCAGTGCAGCGGCGCTTTGCTGTCGATACCGCCATGCCGAAGGTGCAGTGGCATCCGCGGGTGTTGTGGGTCGGACTGGGATGTGAACGCGGCACCTCGAAGGCTTTGATGGCACAGGCGATCACGGCGGCTTTGCAGTCACGACATTTGGCGATGGGGGCGATCGCTGGCGTGGCTAGCCTCGATCTCAAGGCAGACGAACCGGGTCTGGTGCAGCTTTGTGAGGAACGGGGCTGGCCCCTGCGC
>JBCCNE010000649.1:0-1991 GCA_039026015.1 Cyanobacteria bacterium P01_C01_bin.70
GCGGCAGCTTTTTTTGATAACGTGCTTGGCACGAAGCACGTGATTCTTAGCAGCTTAGAAAACGGCTTAATTGAGCTAGAAGACCCCTCCGCCCAGGGACAGCTATATCTGAATCTGCTGCACTCCCAGGAGCATCTGGCTTGGGTGCAAATTGGCTTTGCTAATGGTGATTTCTTAGGGGCTCAGCGCCGAGAGGACGGTTTGTACCATCTCGACAAGCGGCAGTGGGGAGACCGCCTGGGTGAATTAGGCGAGCCCGGCTCAGCGTTGGCCGTCGCACAAGCAGAACGGGAAGAACAGGCACAAGTTTATGCTCAAACGGGGGAGCTCAGCGAGCTGCTGGGTAAACCAGACTGGCAGGTTGAGACCTACCAATTTAGCCCTGAAGACAGAACGTTAACTCAAGTTGATAGCAATCGCCGTCATGAGTTTTATTACGCCCCGCTGCGCCCCTACTATCAAGAAGCCCTAGAAAACCTTGGAGAAACGGTTTGGACAGACGTGTATCGCTTCCGCACTGGCAATGTCGTGGGCTTGGACGCGGCAACCGCCTATCGCGACCCTGAGACGGGGGTGTTGAGAGGCGTCATCAGCATTTCCATTGGCCTGCGACAGATTTCGGAATACCTTGCCGATATTCGCAGTCCGTCGAAGGGGCTATTGTTCATTCTTGACCGTCAGGGCAATCTGGTGGCGGCGAGCAATCCGAGTATTTTGGCCACCACGTTTGAGAGTACCGGGGGTGCTGAATTACCGACGATGGATCGGGTCGATAATCCGCTCTTACAGGTGGTGGATCAAACCTTTGAAGAAAACAATATCGGCTTATCTGATCTGGTCGACATACAGGAATTTTCACAGTACGACTCGGTGACGAACGAACGCTATTACATTGCAGTCAGCCCGCTGGGTCGATTGGATTGGACGATTGGCAGCATTACCCCCGAAGACGTCTATTTATCCTCCGTCAACCAAAATCACCGTCGGTTGCTCGTCCTCATTCTGGGGCTTTTGAGCGGCAGCCTAGTGGTTCTTTGGAGCATTAACGATCGCCTACTCATCCGCCCCATCATGTCTATCACTGATGCTGCCGCCGCGATGGAAGAGGGCAAGTTTCACCATGCCGCCTTACGCAAAACGGCCCAGCGAGAGGATGAACTGGGGCACCTGGCGGAAATCTTTCAAAACATGGCTGAGGTCATCGGCGATCGCGAAAAGAGCCTGAAGGCCCAGATCGCGGACTTACGCGATAGCGGCACCGGCATGGCGGGCAGTCAGCTTGAGATGGCCTACTACAACGCCCTGTTAGAGAGAGCCGCTCAGCGGCCATCGCCGCTCCCCGAGACCGGGCAATTTCCCCCCTCAGGCTCCCTTAGCGCCTACTATCGCATCCTCAAAGAGCGCGCTGAGTCCGTCCGGTCCACCCGCATCAGCGGTGCGGAAGTAGAGCGGCTGCTGCGGATTGAGAATTATTTGGCCAGCTTACCGGATGGTGATCTGCGAGAACTGGCCAGCAGTGCTCAGCGCGAAGTCTTTGATGCCAAGGCGCTGATTTTTCAAGAGGGCGATGGGGCGCAAAAGGTGTATGTCATTGCTCTCGGCACCGTGGAATTGCTCTCGACGAGTCAAGATGGACCGATCCGCACCTTACGCACGGGACAGCTGTTGGGGGATCTCAACCTGATGCTCAATATTCCCTACACCACATCGGCTCGCTCCCGGGAAGATACCGTCCTCTTTGCCTTTGATAGCGATACCTTTAGCCGCATTTTGCGACAAAATCCCCAGGTTATTCCGGCCGTTGAACCCCGACTCATTAGTTATCAAGATACGTTGATCGATGCGCAAATTTGGATTGGCGAAGAGCATCCTCAACTCGCAGCGGGGGCAACTTGGCTAGAGATGCTGGTCCAGCAGCTCCATCACTGGTGGCACGGACAACTGATTGAGCATTAGATAGCGAAGAACCGATGACTAACAAAATTTTGCAC
>JBCCNE010000650.1:0-1988 GCA_039026015.1 Cyanobacteria bacterium P01_C01_bin.70
GGGGTCAAAGTCACCCATGAGGCGATGGGCCAACACCGGCTCAGGAATGCCCGATGCTTGGGACAAGCCGCGAATCACCAGCTTGCCCGACGCCCCGACGCGAAAAGCGCCGGTCAAGACCTTATTCAGCACCAAGATTTCGTAGTCATCGAGCGATCGCCACCACGACACAATCAGTGCGTGGCGCTCATCGTCTGTTTCTACCGCTTTCACCAGGGGAATGATTTGCTCCATCCACTGATGCAGGGGAATCGCCGCTGCCGATTTGCCTTGGAGTGGCGTATCGCGCAGCAGCAGCGCAATCACCTCTGCCGAATCACCCACGTGGGAGTAGCAGTCCTCAAACAGCCATTCAGGAATTTCGGCAATGCTGAGATAGACGTCTCGCAGCACCCGCGACGTCACCAGGCGGCGACGGGTTTTGCTCAACAGCAGATACAGCGCCCAGACAGCATTGGCAGGGGCCTCTTCGACGAAATACTGGCGCAGCGCCTCCACCTTGGCATTGGTAGAGGTCGTCGCATCGATCGCCTGAAAAAGCTGGGTAAACCGCTGCATGCTTGGAATAAAAGTTGGGGACAAAGCTGCTAATTCATTATGACGCTCGGATGGATATGGCCGCAGGATGTGCGCGGTTGGCAGTCAGTGCCCTCAGTCTCTGACAGGGACGGCCACTTTCTTGCACAATAAAAAGGCTCTAATTATCGGCGCAGCGAATAATGACGACAGCGGCTCTGAAAGGCACCGAACAGCAGAAGGCCTGGGCTAGAGCGATGGCTCGGCCCGCCCAAGAATTTCCCCTGACTCCGCTAACGGTGATTTCAGGGACAATTCCTGCCGATCTGCAAGGCAGCCTCTACCGCAACGGGCCGGGAAGATTGGAGCGTCAGGGACAGCGAGTGAGTCACTGGTTTGATGGTGATGGCGCTGTACTGGCGGTGCATTTTGCGGGGGGGCAAGCCCAAGCCACCTATCGCTATGTGCAGTCGGCGGGCTTTCAGGATGAAGAGGCAGCCGAGCAGTTTCTCTACAGCGGCTATGGCAGCCTAGCTCCAGGGCCATTTTGGCAGCGCTGGAATGCCCAGCTCAAGAACGCTGGTAATACGTCGGTGCTAGCGCTGCCCGACAAGCTTCTGGCCCTGTGGGAAGGTGGTTGGCCCCACCATCTTGATCCTCACACGCTGGAAACTCAGGGCGTGCATCCTCTGGGAGAGCTGAGCGCCAACGATCCCTATTCGGCCCATCCCAAGCGGCATCCCCAGACGGGGCAGATTTTTAATTTCGGTATTGTGCCGGGAGCGAACGCCACGCTAAATCTGTATCGCAGCGATCGCACCGGCCACATTGAGAAAAAGGAATCGGTGCCGCTGAACGGCATTCCACTAATGCACGACTTTGTGCTGGCCGGTCGCTATCTGGTGTTTTGCGTGCCGCCCGTGCGGCTGAATCCGCTCCCGGCGGTGCTGGGCTTTCAAAGTTTCAGCGATGCCCTGATGTGGCAGCCCAAATACGGCACGCAGCTCGTGGTGATCGATGCCGATACGCTAGAAGTCATTAGCTCTGAGGCTGTCGATCCTTGGTATCAGTGGCACTTTGGCAAAGGGTTTGTGAATAAGGACGGCGATATTGTGCTGGAAATGGTGCGCTATCGCGATTTTGCCACTAACCAACAGCTCAAGGAAATCGCCTCAGGGCGGTTCCAAACCCCAGCAAATGGAGAATTTTGGCGGGTGTGCGTTAATCCGCAGACGGCGGTGGTGCGGAGTCAAACCTGCCTGATTGAAGACCACTGTGAGTTTCCCTACGTGGCAGACGATCAGCCGACGGTGACGGCACCCACGTTCCTCTCGATGCAGCTGCCGGGACAGGATAATGTGGGAGAGCTGTTTCGGGCGATCGCGCGTTTTGATCCCGACACGGAAAAAGTTACTCTTGCCGCAGCCGGCCCAGAGCAGTATCCTTCAGAACCCATTTATGTGTCTAAGCAC
>JBCCNE010000651.1:0-1978 GCA_039026015.1 Cyanobacteria bacterium P01_C01_bin.70
GAATACTTTAGCTTGACCAAACACAAATCCCTGAAACAAGCGATAAAAAGCCAAACTCACGATCGCAATTACGAGCCCTGCCGCCGTACTAATCAACGCTTCCCCAATCCCCAGCACGGTGCCGGTTGTGCTGTCGCTAGCGAGATCAGAGAACTGTATGGAACCAAGGGAATTGATCAGACCCACGACGGTGCCCAACAGGCCCAACATCGGCGCGAGGGCAATCACGGCTTCCAGCACCTTCTCTCCCTTGCGCATAACGGTCAGTTCTTCATCAGCCGACGTTTCCAGTGCTAGGCGAAAGACCTCAGGATCGGGAGTCTCTAGAGACAAGGCCGAATGTAAAAATCGCCCCATGGGCAATTTGCCGGCACGTTTGGCAATGTCACTCGCGGCTGACCACTCACGGCGGGCCGCTTCCAATACCCGCCCCGACACCTCTCGCTCTTTGGTTAAGATACGTGACCAAAACCAAATGCGATCAATGATGGTGCCCAGCGCTAGAACTGATAAAAACAGTAGAGGCCACATGGCAATGCCGCCACGAGCAAACAGTTCTGTAATATTCACAAAGCACCTCCACACTTACACTATTGATATCCTGGGAGAAATTTTAATGTCCCTAGGGCGATCGCATTTTGTAAGAGTATTCCATCTACAAACCATCCTGTTCCCGGTGCCATCAGATGGGCTTCTTCCCTGCAGACTTAATAGCCCCTGCTAGATCTTGGATGGGTAATTGGCTAGAACACTCTAGACGACCTTGTCGGTAACAGGGCATTCCAATTTTAGAGAGTCATGCGACATTGTATAGAATCGACGTGCAAAAATGATATCCGGTTGCCGCTTTTTCTGACTGGTCGGTAGGTGTAGCGCCTCTAAAGACGATGACATACGGCTTTCCCCACGATTCAGTGAGGTTTCACCCCTGCAAATGAATTGGCATTTCAGCCATTATAAAAATGACATCCACGGGAAATGCGGCATATGAACAATCTGGTTCAGTCTTTTTACAACTGGTACAAGCAGACGATTCGCCATCCTCAATATCGCTGGATCTTGATTGTTGCGACGCTGGTATATCTCATTTCACCTATCGATATTGCCCCAGACTTTATCCCCATCATTGGCTGGATTGATGATGCGGCGATCGCCACCCTGTTGGCAGCAGAGCTCAGCCAGGTATTCTTAGAAACCATGAGCAAGCGCAGTCGTTCCGCCAAGACCAGGCGTTCTGCCCCTCATGACGTCGACTTTAGAACGATCGACATCGAATCATAAAAGTTTGTCCGTTCCATTGCATAGGAGCATTCATTTTAATAAGTGGGTGCTTTTTTGATGGCAAAGCACCCACTTATTAAAAGAGACTTCTGGCATCAATCCTGATCGCCCTCTAAATTCCCTAATGCTGGGAGACCTTAGGGCTTGGCACAGAATTAACATACCCATGAGAATGAAGAGACTCTGTTGACTCTCCATTTCGTTATGCCCCTAAGCGACTCTGTAAAAGCGACCTTCAAAGATGCAGCCCGTAAGCTCACTGGAGCCAAGAAACGAGCTTTCACCGCACCAGTGGCTTTGGACTACTTTGAGGGCTCAGCGCGCAAAACCGAACGAGCCCTGGGCTGGGGTCGCGTCAGCATTCAACGGGGCCTCGACACTTTGGCCACTGGTGAACCCTATCAGGACAACCATAGTGCCCGAGGTCGCAAGCCGATTGAAGTGTTGCGACCCAATTTGGTGAACGATATCCACAATCTGCTCGAAGGACAGACTCAGGTGGACCCGAAGTTTCAGACTGCGTTTCAATCTGCTCGAGTCAGTGCCCGTGCAGTCTGTGCAGCGCTGATTGCTGAAAAGGGCTATACCGATGAGGAACTCCCTTCCCGGCAGGCGATTGGGCGCTTGCTGAATCGCCTGGGCTATCGTCTTCGTAAACGCTCAAAACCAAGCCACTGAAGAAAATTCCCGAAACCGA
>JBCCNE010000652.1:0-1947 GCA_039026015.1 Cyanobacteria bacterium P01_C01_bin.70
ATCGCCAGGGCGACCAAATTCAGCTTTTGGCCTTAGCAACGGGAGCAGTCGGGGCGATCGCCGAAGCGCTGGAGGCCGACTACTACGTTCTTGCCGCCGATATTCCCGGCATCAAACACCTCATATCGCTCTCAGAAGGACCGGTTGAGCCGACCCTGTCTTACCAGGTTGAGCGGCTAAAGGTTGCTGATCCCTTTGCCGTCGGACGCTTCTGGTTTGACCGCGACTTTGAGTGGGAGCACAGCGATTTCACCTCGCTGTCGGGCTATCGTCTTACCGACAGCATCACCCTTTACCACCGCATCCAAGAAGACTATATTGATTGGGCTAAACGTACTGGCGGCAGCGTCGTCGAACTGCATGCCTATTGCTATAAGGAAAAAGAATTTCCCACCCAGCAGGCCATACTAGAGACCTTTCAGGCCGAGCTGTTTGAAATTGTACCCGCTTTAGCCGAGGCCACCCTGCTGCACCGGCAACTGGTCAACCAAAAGAACTTCGCTGGATTTCCCCCTGGTAGCTATCCTGATCGCCCTGAAACGGCCACGACAGTGCCCAATCTGCTGTTTGCCGGTGACTGGGTGAAAATGCCTTTTCCCTGTGGCCTTATGGAACGCGCCGTCAGCAGCGGGCTGCTCGCCGCCAATGCCGTTTTGCAGCAGGAAGGCGTGCAGCGTCGGCCGATTTTGTCGGTTAATCCCGAGGGGGTGCTGAAGATTTAGCCTTGAAGACTAGGGCGCGTCATCAATTAAATCCAGAATGCTTGCGGTGTAAGCACATCCGCGCCCGCTCCGCAAAACAAGCTAGGGGCTGAAATGTTTTCTACATGAGGACTTAATCGCTGAATGATGACAGCCCCTGACAGAGTGCATCCCAGTTTCGTATTCGCTCTACTCGCGAACCAACTCCCACACTGCCAGCACGCATAAATTTGCGCATATGGAATGCGCTCCAGTGACATCTCCCAATAGACTGCTTTGAATCAGACATTGTAAGGAGTTACCAGCTATGGTCGCCCTGCCTCCCGAAGTCATTGCCAACACGCTCACCCCTCAGTCAGCCAGTCGTCGCCACGACGTGCGATCGCTGGGCATCAACCCCAACCACTGGTATGTCGTGGCCCGCTCTGATGAAGTCACTGACCAGCCGCGCGGCGTCACGCTTTGGGGTGAAGCGATCGTCCTGTTTCGTGACGCTGCCGGTCGTATCCAAGCACTCGAAGACCGCTGTCCTCACCGCCATGTTAAGCTCAGCGACGGCGAAGTCACCGATGGCCAATTGGAATGTATTTATCACGGGTGGCGCTTCAATGCTGCGGGCCAGTGTTCTCATATCCCCTACCTCGCGGAGAACCAAAAGCTGCCGCGGTGTCAGATCAAAACCTATCCCGTGCAGGATCTCGACGGCTTTGTATGGCTGTTTCCGGGCGATCGCGAGCGACTGCTCAAAGACAATATCCAGCCGCTCGGTCTACCCGAATGGGATCACCTCAACTACATCGTCGCCGTGGCGCTGATCGATGTTGAATCCCACTATTCCTTCCTCATCGAAAACCTGATGGATATGTATCACGGGCGGCTGCACGACGACCTCCAAGCATGGGCACATCCAGTATTCGCCGACCTCACCGCTACCGAACAGCGCGTCGATGTGCTCTACAACGCCCAGAGCTACTACCGCATCGACAAAATCTGGTCGGTGTCGCAGCTGTTCGTGCCCGCCCTGCGCCAACTGCATCCTGAAGAATTGCGCGTCAGCTACGTTTATCCGCACTGGGTCTCGACCTTAGGGCAAGACTTTAAGATTTGCTGTCTTTTCTGCCCGACCAGTCCCACTCACACCCGCGCCTATCTGATTCACTTTACTTCACTGCAGGCTTTCCACCGGCTGCACAAGCTGCCCGTCGCTTTTCGTCGCTGGGTGAAAAATAGCCTGTTCGACGCCGCC
>JBCCNE010000653.1:0-1909 GCA_039026015.1 Cyanobacteria bacterium P01_C01_bin.70
ACAGCTTTAAGATGTTAATTTAGCTACAGAATTCTGTCGCCAAACTTGAGGCGAAACGCCATGAAACTGACGAAATTGACGGGCAAAGTATCCCGCGTCGGCATAGCCTGAGCACTCTGCTATCTGCCGCACAGAATCGGTTGTGGTTTTGAGCAACTGGCGGGCTTGCAACATCCGCCGCTCAATAATCCAGCGCTTGATGGTAAGGCCCGTTTCTGCCTGCACTAGATTGGTCAGATAGGCCGGCGAATAGCCAGCCGCTTGGGCCACATCGCTAAGATTTATCGGTTCTTGATAGTGGCGTTCGATAAACTCGAAAACGCTTGCCAGCTTGGCGCAATTAGGGAAAATGCTGTCGGCTTGTGATGCTTGAGACAGTGAGTTTGAAGGAGCAGATGACTTGAAAGAAGCCGATTTGGTCGCTCGTGCAGTGCCTCTAATTTCCTCATGACGCTTGAGACGGGTAGCGATCGCGGATAAAAACTGCTCAACTGTGCAGGGCTTGGTGAGATAGTCATCAGCACCCAATTCCATACCCCGCCGCAGATCAGCCATGGTGACTTTGGCTGTCAAAAATATTAGGGGGATTGCCGCCGTCGCTTGGGAAACACGCAAAGTAGACAATACTGAATAGCCGTCCATGTCTGGCATCATGATGTCGCAGACGACTAAATCAGGCAAATATTTCTGAGCTAGCCGAATTCCCTCAGAGCCATTGCTCGCACCCTGAACTCGAAAGCCCTCAAACGTTAGACATTTTAGAAAAACGCTGCGGGTTTGCTGTTCATCTTCGATAACCAGTACCGTCTTCATAACGACTGAGTTGACCCCTAATGGAAAGCCGCTCTCATCTCAAACTAGAGAAATAATGTCGCTTTACGTTTCAATGCTATTGATGTGAAGCGTGAAAGCGTTATCATCCTAAAGGTCTCAAATTCAAAGCCGTAAATCTGGCATTTTCAGTTGGCATGAGATTGAACTAGCGCCTTCAAGGCTGAAAAATAAGTAACCGTTCTCAGGCATGAATTTTCTACCTGAGAAGTTTTATGGAATTCAGTTAGCGACCCGGTTGTTCATAAATGAAGCGGTGCTAATAAAGACTGTCTTTAGAATGGCATCTTTATTTTAGTAATCTTTAAGAAGTCAGTTTGTAGTGTCCTGGATTACATTTTTGAACCTGGGAGAATGCGATTTCTCTGTAGACGAATAGGCTTTGGAATCTGACCGCCCACGCTCCCAAAAATTGCAACAATGACGGCTGATGACTGATCATGAACGGATTGCCAGCGATTCCTTGCCGCGATCGCCCACAGCCAAACTTGGTAGCCAAGCTTCGCCCCAACCGGTCGTACAAGAGCTAGAACAATTACGCCGCCAGCAGCAGCTGATTCTCAATGCGGTAGGTGAGGGCGTATACGGATTAGATTTGAACGGCAACGTAACGTTTGTCAATCCGGCGGCTGCCGTCATGATTGACTGGCCCATCGAAGAGCTGATCGGTAAGTCAATGCATGTGGTGCTGCATCATTCCCACGCTGACGGCACCCATTACCAGCGCGAAGACTGCCCGATCTACAAAGCCTTTCAAGACGGCAGCACGCGGCGCGTTACCAACGAAGTATTTTGGCGCAAAGATGGCACCAGCTTTCCAGTGGAGTATATCAGCACTCCCATGCGAGACGAAGAAGGCAAGCTGATTGGGGCCGTGGTCACGTTTCGTGATATCACCCAACGTCGCTGGGCTGAGGACGTTCTTCAGCGCACCAATGAAGAACTGGAGCAAAAAGTGCAGCAGCGCACCGCTAAACTACGCCAGGCCAACCAGCAGTTGCGGGAGCTGAGTGAGATGCGATCGCGTTTTGTTTCGATGGTTTGCCATGAATTTCGTAATCCTCTGAACAACATTGCG
>JBCCNE010000654.1:0-1904 GCA_039026015.1 Cyanobacteria bacterium P01_C01_bin.70
CCCAGTAGCCATTCGTAACCGGCTTTCAATTGAGCTTTGCCGTCGGTCTCTAAAATCGAGCCATGCCCAGGAAGAATGCGATCGAAATCCCAGGCTAAAACTTGCCGGATGGACTTTTCGACGCTGGCTTTGTCTCGACTGCCCCACTTTTCTAATCGCGAGGGGCGGAAGGTTTGATAAGTGCCCAAAATCCGCGCCGCTAGCCGAGTACTAAAGGGGAAAGTATCGTCAAAGTTGAAAGCAATGTCAGTCAAAATCATCGTCCTGCTGGGCTGATGCCAGAAAACAGTTTCGTTAGCGGCTTGGATGCCGGTCGAAAGAAGACTAGCAAAACCTTCAAAAGGCAGGTAGTGGAGGGTGTTTTCGAATTGGCCCGGCTGATTCAGCATACGGTCAAATTTAAGATCGGGACGCTTTTGTGCCAGCCCCGGAACGCCCCACGCCTTGGCTTGGGGATAGAGCGCCTGGGCTTTACCAAAATGCAAGTGGTGAAATAAGCTGGGCGCGATAATGTGCTCTACCTTGCCAAGCACATCAAGCCAGGCACGATCGCTATTCTTCAAGGGCAGCGGTGAAATAATCACTAATGCTTTACTCGGCAGGCGCACGATGGTCATGCGACAGCCAACTTCTAGCCCCCCAAATCGCAGTGGGTGAGTGACGGTCCATAAATTAGGCGCAACCTCATCTAAAAAAAGCATATTCTCACTCCACCGGCTTCACTGTGCGGCCTCAACTGCCCAAGCGGGGGGCGCCAGTCTGTCGTCCAAATCATGCGCGTCATCTCGACTCTTCCTGCTCAGTACTGCTGACAAACAACTTGGTAAACACCTCCACTTGCTGAGCGATTTCAGCTTCAGTGCGCCCATACAAACACTGCAACAGCAGCCCATCCAAAAAGGCCAACAGGCAGTCGATCTGGACTGGCGGTAATTGCAGATAAGTCACCAACTCTCGCTGGGTTCGCTGCCAAGACTGTTGCAGCACCGCCACATCAGGACGGTTTTCCTGTCGGCAGTACTGATAAAAGTCAACCCAGATCAAAAACTGCTGTTGATAAGCGGCATATTTTTTCAAGAAATACGCCATGATGTTTTGCAGCTTTTCTTTCAGAGTCGCCTGGACAGGGGCCTGCGAAAAAAACTCAGCCACGTCCTTACCGCAATATTCCTCTACCAACTGCGCAAAGATGGTTTCTTTGTTGGGAAAGTAGTGATACAGAGTGCCCGTGGAAACTCCTAGGCTGCTAGCAATTTGCCGCATGGTCACGACACTAAATCCCTTTTCGGCAAATAGAGACAAGCACTGAGCTAAGAGTTCGCGGCGATAGCGATCGCGATCAACAATTTTAGGCATGATATTTTTTATATCATACGTTCGATATAAATTAGTGCGGCATGCAAAATAAATTGCAAAATGCAGAATGCAGAGTTCAGGATAGGTGAGAAGCAATCGGTGACAGCGAATTATGTCACTCTGCTATCCATCACTTCCTTGCTTCACCATTCCTGCCGCCCATACCCCCCTTTACAACCGTTTTGCTGACTCACTTACACCCAGCTACCCTGCCAGTCCACCATTTACTAAATCGAACCCCTAAGCTTGCGTCACAATAGGGCCAGGAAACTAAAGTCAGTTACAGCATCCTCAGATTTTACGTTTAGGGTTTCTGCCAATGCTCGAACAATTTGCCAGCGACAATTACTCGGGCATGTGTCCGGAGGCGATCGCCGCTCTCCTCGAAGCCAACGCTGGCTCCGCTATCGCCTATGGTGACGACCCGTGGACGCAGCAGGCGACGGATCAGTTTCGGGAGCTGTTTGAGACCGATTGCGAAGTCTTTTTTGTGTTTAGCGGTACGGCGGGCAATTCCCTAGCGCTGTCTTCGCTGTGTCGCAGCTATC
>JBCCNE010000655.1:0-1901 GCA_039026015.1 Cyanobacteria bacterium P01_C01_bin.70
ATGGACTGGGAGACTTCCTTTGACTTCACCGCAGGCAAAGCCTAAACTGGCGTTCTGGCAACTCTGGAACATGAGTTTTGGCTTTTTTGGCATCCAATTTGGCTGGGGTTTACAGATGGCCAATACCAGCGCCATTTTTGAGCAGTTGGGGGCCGATGCCGACCAGATTCCTATTCTCTGGCTAGCGGCACCGCTAACGGGGCTGATTGTGCAACCCATTATCGGCAATCTGAGTGACAACACTTGGGGGGCATTGGGCCGACGGCGACCCTACTTTTTGATCGGAGCAATTTTGGCCTCGATCGCACTGGTTTGGATGCCCAATGCCGGCAGTTTATGGATGGCAGTGGGCTTGCTGTGGCTGCTAGATACGGCCGCCAACATCAGCATGGAACCCTTTCGCGCCTTTGTTAGCGACCTTTTGCCGGCCAAACAGCGCACTAAAGGGTTTGCCATGCAGAGCCTGTTTATCGGCTTGGGCTCAGTGCTGGCGGCGGCGCTGCCCTGGCTGCTGACCAATGTATTCGACGTGGGCGAAGTCGGCAGCGGCAACGGCATTCCCCAGGTGGTGAAGCTATCTTTTTATATTGGTGCAGCCTGCTTTTTGGGCACAGTTTTATGGACGGTGCTGACCACTGAGGAGCGGCCCCCGCGCGATATGGAGGCTTTTCGCGAGCAGCAAGAGCGGCGACTCGGGGTAGTGGCCACGGTGCGAGAAGTGTATGTGGCCTTCAAGCAAATGCCCGCCACGATGAGGCAGTTGGCTTGGGTGCAGGGATTTAGCTGGCTGGGCATGTACTGTGTGTTTCTGTATTTTCCTCCGGCGATCGCCCATAACCTGTTTGGCGCGACTGACGAAAGCTCAGCTCTTTACAGCCAAGGCATTGAGTGGGCCGGACTCTGTATTGCCGCCTACAATGCAGTGTGCTTTGGCGCGTCATTTCTGCTGCCGCGGCTGGCTGCGGCAACCAATCGGGCGATCGCCCACGCGCTGTGTCTGGCCTGCGGCGGACTGGGGCTCATATCCCTGTGGTTTGTTCCTTCGCCCCGCTGGGCTCTACTGCCTATGTTGGGATTAGGCATTGCCTGGTCAAGTATTTTGTCCCTACCCTATGCCATGCTGGTGGGCGCACTGCCCGCTAAGAAAGGCGGCATTTATATGGGCATCTTCAACATGTTTATCGTGCTGCCGGAGATTTTTGTGTCCCTTGGCCTCGGCTGGATTATGCACAACCTGTTGGACAATAACCGGCTGCTGGCGGTGGTGCTGGGCGGTGGGGCACTGCTGATGGCGATTCCCTTCACCCTGCGAGTAAAAGAAGTGGTTCCGCAGCCGGTCGTGCAGTCATCGCTCCCGCCAACTCTGGAATCGGAAGTCGTTAGTCAATAATCAAGCCGTGAGCCCATAGCCAAGTTGTCAGCTAAAACAAAAAACGCAGTCTCTGAATTGCTGTTGAGCTGACCGAGACGGCGCTTTGGGGAGGTTGATTATGGTAAGAAGCGGATAGGAAAAGGAAACTTTAGCGAACGAGCTGGCGGCTTTTGGCCCTTCTCGGAGTCTCGCAAACTGGACTGTGAAGAGGACGATTCGCTGCCCATTATTTCCGAGTCCCCCAAAGTTTTCAAAATAGATTTGACTTTGAGATCGGGGCGCTGACAGCGAATTGTCCGTGATTTGGGATCAGTCATCGATTTACCGGGAAACTGCGCTTGAACACTAATACCTAAACGCTGAAGGTTGCCGCAGCGTCCTTATCAAGATTCTCCCGACGCAGCTCATCGAAGTTCACGGCATCTTTGTCGAGGTTCTCGCGGCGCAGCTCATCGAAATCGATGCCCTTAGCTTGGGTTTCGTAAACGGCATCTTTGTCGAGATTCTCCTGACGCAGTTCATCGAAATC
>JBCCNE010000656.1:0-1889 GCA_039026015.1 Cyanobacteria bacterium P01_C01_bin.70
GCCGCCGCTGATCCAGTCTTACCGCCAGGCGATAACCTGATCATCGAGAATATTCCCTCAATTCCCCTGAGCCTGGTGGAGCAAGCTGAGCGCTACACGCAATTCCGCACGGCCTCTCTACAAAGCTGGCATCCGACCCGACGGGAAATGCTGATTTCTACGCGATTTGGCGATACTTTCCAGACGCATCGGGTGAGTGAGCCCTTAGGTACCCGCTACCAGCTCACTTTTTTTGACGAGGGGGTAAGCAATGTCAGCTATCAGCCGACAGTCGGCGACTACTTTCTGTTTAGTCAGGACGTTGGGGGCACGGAGGCGAACCAAACCTATCGCTATGACGTCGATACCGGCAATATCACGCTGCTGACGGATGGGACATCGCGCAACAGCGGCGGCGTTTGGTCAACGGCAGGCGATCGCATTGTTTACACCTCAACCCGTCGTAACGGGGCCGATGCTGACCTTTACATCATGAGTCCGCTGGCGTCTGCGGGCGATCGCCGATTGGCTGAGGTTGAGGGGGGCGGCTGGTTTCCGACAGATTGGTCACCAGACGATCGCCAGATTGCCGTGATTCAATACATCTCCATTAACGAGACCTATTTGTGGCTGTTGGATGCCGAAACTGGCGATCGCACCCGGCTGACGCCTTCCCCGGAAGCGGCCTCCGTAGCTTACTTAGACGGCATTTTCAGTCCTGACGGTCAGCGTCTCTATACTGTGAGCGATCGCGATTCCGAATTTTTGCACCTGGGCTATGTGGATTTGCAGACTGGTGAGTTGATTCACCTCACTGACGACATTGACTGGAATGTGGAGTGGACCGATCTGTCACCCGACGGTCAGCAGTTGGCGTTCGTGGTGAATGAAAATGGCTCCAGCGTGCTCTATCTGATGGACACGGTGACGGGGGCCAAACGCACCTTTGCCGACCTGCCCGCCGGTCGGATTCGGAATCTGAGCTGGCACCTCAGCGGCCAAGAACTTGGGTTTACGCTGTATTCGGCGCGCTCGACTGCCGATGTGTTTTCCCTTGATGTGACCACAGAGGAAATGCAGCGCTGGACCCAGAGCGAAACGGCGGGGCTGAATACTGACGCTTTCTCAGAACCGGAGTTGATTGCTTGGGATAGCTTTGATGGGCGCACCATCACTGGCTTTCTCTATCGTCCCCCAGCGGACAAATTTCCGGGACCGCGGCCGGTGGCGATGTACATTCACGGCGGTCCTGAAGGCCAGTTCCGCCCTTCCTATCTAGGCCGCCTCAACTACTACATTAACGAATTAGGCATTGCCATGCTGTTCCCCAACGTGCGCGGCTCGACCGGCTATGGCAAAACCTTTACCAAGCTCGATAACGGCTATTTGCGAGAAGATGCCGTAAAGGATATTGGCGCCCTGCTCGACTGGATTGATGCTGAACCGACTTTGGCGGGCGATCGCGTGCTCGTCAGCGGGATCAGCTACGGTGGCTATATGTCCTTAGCGGTGGCGACAACCTATGGCGATCGCATTCGCGCCTCGATCAACGTTGTCGGCATTTCCAACTTCGTTACTTTTCTAGAAAATACCGAGGACTATCGTCGTGACCTGCGTCGGGTGGAATATGGCGACGAGCGCGATCCGGACATGCGGCAATTTCTGACAAAAATTTCCCCGCTGACCAATGCTGACAATATCCAAAAGCCCATGCTGGTGGTTCATGGCGCGAACGATCCGCGGGTGCCTCTTAGTGAGGCGGAGCAGCTAGTAGACATTCTGCAAGGCAAAGATATCCCTGTTTGGTATCTGGTTGCCACGGATGAGGGGCACGGTTTCTCGAAGAAGCAAAACATTGACTACCAGTTCTACACCAACATTTTGTTTATGCGGCAGTTTTTGCTTGATGA
>JBCCNE010000657.1:0-1756 GCA_039026015.1 Cyanobacteria bacterium P01_C01_bin.70
CTTGTCGTCTTTGAATTCAGGCATATCTGAACAAATCAGTGACCCTTTTGTGCTGTCTCAGTGGTTATACTCGCCAATCGGTGATCTCGTCTTGTCTGCAACCGGACAGTTGATTCACACCCAGGGACGTCAAAATGGTCAACTGGCCCTGCGATCGGCCATAGTCCTAGCCGCTACTGACCCAGCAGGACTTTCACTCATTAACCTCCTGCGCTTCTACCCAACTGGAGGTGTGCGGTTGAATCTGCCCCAAATTTTGGCTGTATCTGAGGCAATCGCCACGAATATTGAGACCACTGATTGGTTAGTAAACGCCGCGATCCAAGGCTCAGAAGCGGCAGCGGCAAGGGATCCCAGTCTTGACTATGGGGCTTTGCCAATGTTGGCAGAAACCGGTCAGTTGGCGGTGGAGCAGCGATCGCTGCTTTTGCAAGATCGGGAACGCGATCGCACATATCCAGTCGACTTATATCAGCCGGCAGACCTTGAGGCAATTGCAGAATCAATTCCCGTTATGGTTGTCTCCCATGGCTATGGCGACACGCGCACCCATCCGGAAACGATTGCGGCCGCCCGTAGTCTAGCGGCCAATGGATTTGTGGTAGCGGTGCCAGAACATGTTGGCAGTCATAAGGCTTATCAGGATGATTTGGCCAAGGGCCTAACCCATGAGTCGTTTGAGGCGATGGAATTTATTAATCGACCGCTAGACATTCGGTTTCTACTCGATACCTTAGAGCAGCAAAATAATACAGAATTTCAAGGGCGTCTTCAATTGGATCGGGTCGGCCTCGTTGGCCACTCCTTTGGCGGATACACAGCCCTGATTACAGCCGGAGCCACGGTTGATATTAACCGACTGCAGCAGCAGTGTGAGCCAGAAACAGAGTTTGCCCCTGACAACGTTAATATTGCCCTCCTGATCCAGTGTCGGTTGTTGGAGCTAGAAGCATCACCCCAGGTAATGCGCCAATTAACCAATGGCAGCTTGGCCGATGAACGAGTTGGTCTCGTGATCACTTTTGCTCCGCTAAGTAATCTGTTTGGGGAACAGGGGATGAGTCAAATTCAGGTGCCCACGGTGATTATGGGAGGAGCCTACGATATTGCCACGCCGATTGTTTTAGAACAATTAGCGGCCTTCCAATGGCTAACCGCCTCCGAAAAGTATTTTTACCTGGCGGAAA
Organism: Cyanobacteria bacterium P01_C01_bin.70; assembly: GCA_039026015.1. GTDB lineage: Bacteria > Cyanobacteriota > Cyanobacteriia > Phormidesmidales > Phormidesmidaceae > Halomicronema. The sequence continues at coordinate 1,188 of JBCCNE010000657.1, forward strand.
ACCTTTCCCACACTACGTCCCTGACTCGAGCAGTCCTGAATTTGGTGTATCCCAGAGGCGATGTTCTGGAAGACTTTAATGAAACTGAGCAATGGCTGTTTAATCTGACGGTGACGCTCGTGATCGCCCATGGAAATCGCTACTTATTGGAGGATGAAGCGTACAGCCCTTATCTAACATCAGCCTACGTGGAAACGGTTAGCGTCGAGCCGACAAAACTTCATCTGCTTAGATCCTTCTCACAACTGCATGACTTGAACAGTCCAGAATGAGCCGCCACCTGAGGTTTTGATGTATCAGCTTAGAGAGCATGCTGCTGGATATCCGTTTCATTAGCGTGACGACACACGAATCGCTAAAATCTGATGGACAAACAACCTATGCTTTCAGCATCTCCCTTTCATTGCCCTGGCGCTTTGAAGGGCCCAATACATCGAAATGCGCTCTTCTAGACAGCTCTGTATCAACTTATTCGGCAACTTTCAGCTAACTTTTGAAGATCAATCTGCCGTAGGGCTACAGACGGAGCGCTACCAGTCGATGGTGGCCTATTTAATTCTCAAAGCGCC
>JBCCNE010000658.1:0-1755 GCA_039026015.1 Cyanobacteria bacterium P01_C01_bin.70
AGTGAGTCTAGGCTGCTGAAAACGACCCTAGAATCAAATTCAGAAATAGAGGATTCAGCATCTCCCGGTTCACCTATGCAAGAGCTAAAATCAACAGACTCGGGCAGTCCCCCCGGCGAAACAATGAGTACTGGCTCAGTGCCTCCAGATAACCCAACTTCCTCAAAGCCATTAATGTCATAAACGGCCTTGCCACAGAGGGTGGCTTCGCTATGTTCAGCCCCTGAATAGGGGGAAACATATTTCATCGTGAATTCTGCCCCCTCAACTGCACTAATAGGCACAGGCTTGGCCGTAGTGCGACCAGTCGATGTCCTCTTAATCGCTTCCTGCAGGGCGTCCGGATCGAGGACAACCTTCCCCTGCAACAAGCCATCACGCCTGGGCACTCCCTCCGTCTTAAACGAAAGCGTCATCGCTAGGGCAGGGCCAAGATTGATCGTCAACGCCAGCACGCAGGCGATTGCAACGGCGGTAAAGGCTCTAAAAAAACGACTAAACATGATTTTTGTCAGCTCCGGTTAATCTTTCGCATTAGCATTTAGTCAGTGAGCACAACCGTTGCACTATTGCGAGTGCGGCGACGAGTCAGTGTGTTGTACAAAACTTTGCCAATAGCTTTAATAAAGTTTCCTTCGAGTTCTTGAAACAGCTTCATGTTCATTCCGAAGGCGGCATTGGCTTCATCAACAATACGATCAACTGCATCTTCATCTAAGGGCAGTTCATCCAATCGCTGACGATAGAGTGCCTTAAAGGCTTTCTCGTCTGCAATGTCCGCAAATTCGTAAAATGCTGTTCCTTGGCCATCTTCTAAGCCCATTGCCCGCTGAGCAATGCCTTTAAGGATCTGGCCGCCCGACAAATCTCCCATATAGCGCGTGTAGGCATGGGAAATCAGCAGTTCCGGCTGGGTTTCTGCAACGTCTTGAATGCGCTGCACGTAAGCTTGGGTGGCTGGTGAAACGGTTAACTGGTTCCGCCAATTATCGCCGTAGTAAAAACTCAAATCTTTCTCTAAGCTGTTCTGACGATTCAGCAGAGGAAAATAAACTTTGCCTAGAACTGGATGCGCTTCATGCTGCTGCATCTGATTTTCCATCTCAGAATACACAAAGTAGAAGCTGGTCACTAATTTTCGATAAGACTCTTTATCAATAACTCCTTTCAGAAAGCACTTAACAAAACCCATATTCTCGGCCATCGTGTGGGCTTTCTTAGTGCCTTCGCGAAGCGCTTTTGCTAAGTTTGAACTCATGATCTTTAGTCGCGATGAGATGAAAAACAGTGGTCTTAGATCGAAAAATTAGCTGACATGCCGATAGGCAGGCTAAAGGGTTGGGTGACGATGCCTCAGATAAACCGTCAGTACCTTCGGGTTTTCATCATTTCGACGCCCAAATGCTAAAGCTTTACTACAGCGTTTGAGTCTGCGCCTTACCAAGTGGATGACGCGTAAGTCGCGGCATGAAAACCCAATCCCGCTTATATACCCAGAACTTTACGCAGCTCTTGAATGGTCGGCTTGCCAAAATTGATCACATTCCAAAGAACAGAAATCAGGAGAGGCAGCAATACGAGCGATAGGCGAGAATCAAACCCAAATATCTCAATTTGCAAGGGCGACTGGCTTTCTCTGGCCGTAAACTGCATCGCCGCGATCGCGCCCAAAAACCAAACGGAAGGAACGCCTAGGGTATGAATGGCCAGCCATCGGACCGTGTAAATGGGATACTCAATGCCCGGCTGATTAGG
>JBCCNE010000659.1:0-1704 GCA_039026015.1 Cyanobacteria bacterium P01_C01_bin.70
GACTTTGGCCTCAAGGGATATCCTGAATACTCCCTGCTGAATGAGGAGATGCTGGCTGAAGAGCCTGTGCATTCCCCCAACTAAACCCGAGGATTGACGTCATTTGGAGAAAATCACCATGTTTACTTGGTTATTGGGGGCAGCAAGCCCATTTCAGACTTGGGAAGAATTTGAAGGGGCTGTAGATGGCCCCACGGGTGGTGCCATTTACACCTTTGCCGATCGCCCCGCGTTAATTGGCATTATGGTCGTCGTCGCGGCGCTGGTTTTCCTATATTTCCTCTATGCGGCCTTTCATATCAGTAGTGGCGAATCGACTGCCAAGCCGCCGAGTGCCTTAGGCCTGCTCTTAGTGGCGGGCGCAGCTTCGGCAATGACAGCACTCTATGAGGGCTTTACTGAGCAAAAGCCGGTGCGCCAGGCCGCTCGTTCGGGCGAAGTCGCCCAAGCGTCCACCTCCTCCCGGCAGTTACCGGCGGCGATGGTCGGCATGCTGGGGCTGGTCAGCGTATCCAAGCGCAAAAAGTCGAGTCGTCGCATTCGGCTTAACAAATAAGGTCTTTGCTTGGCCTCTCTTCGAAGTAGTAATCTCCTTACGAGTGCCCTTGAATTTAGCAGTTCAAGGGCTTTTTTGATGGGTTCTGGCCGCGATGATAAATGCCTGAAAGAGGTTGATTTGGTAGCCATCATTGATGGACATTTCCGGGTGCCACTGCAGCGCCACTAACCAGGGATGGGATGGATGCTCGATCGCCTCAATCAGGCCATCGGGTGCCTGCGCTGCTAACTGCCAACCCGGTGGCACCGACTTAATCGCCTGGTGGTGCCAAGATATCACGGAGATCTGCTCTGTCTCAAAAATCTTAGCGAGGCGACTATCACCTTTGAGTTCAACCGCATGCTGAGTCGGTTGGGCGCGAGTCTGTACGTTGGGCGGTTCGAGCCGATGCTGTAGGTCTGTGAAAACGGCTGGCACATGGGGAATCAGCTTGTCGCCGCCGCTGGCCAAGTTGAGGACCTGCAGTCCGCGACAAATTCCTAGCGTGGGAATATCAGAGCGCAGCACCCGTTGGGCAAGATCAAGCTCGAAGCGATCTCGCTCCTCGTCCAGGCTGTAAATCATGGGATGCTCGTCCCCACCAAAGCAGGCTGGTGCCACATCACCACCACCACTGAAAATGATGCCGTCCAATCGCTCAACTAATATTTCCGGGTGTGTTTCTCCCGGAGTTAAGAGTACTGGCACGCCACCCGCGAGCCGTACCGCTTCTAAATAATTGGCATACAGGCGATATTCATCCGCTGCGTTGCGTCCATAGCTAGTGATACCGATTAGCGGATAGGACATCAGACGCCGCCTCTCATTTGAGTGCTCAAATACCTGGACAAATTTATCTTCCTAGGGAAGTCTCTGAAAGCCTGGCAAGTGCTTCACGGTAAAAGTAAATAACTCTGCTCAAGCACTTATTCCTCAGACTGACAGAACTGGCGCACCGCGCGCACGACAGTCAAATCGGTTGCCGTTTCCCGCATTGTGATCCAGTTTTGTAGCTGTTCAGGCGTAATGCTTGGAAAGGCTGAGCTGCGATCGCTCTCTACAAAACCCGAGGGCTGCAACTGCAAAATTTCGACTTGCCCCTTTCGGTAGATCCAGAGTTCTGGAATTCCCAGAGCTTGGTAAATTACTAGCTTGTTGTCTGAGGC
>JBCCNE010000660.1:0-1648 GCA_039026015.1 Cyanobacteria bacterium P01_C01_bin.70
CTGAGAGCGGTGGAGGCAAGCACCGCTGAAGCCTTACACGAGGCGATCGCCCAAGGGCTCTCGTCGATCACCTTACAGGACGTACGGAACTGGTTTACCCACGGTTGTTACTGTGCTTGACCAACTTGCATGCTGCTATAAAATCCCTATCAAGGGGAATAGGTGGAATAGTTCGACATAATTATCTTTCTGATGCGTGGCAGATTCTACTCGATAGCGCTTTCTCGATAAATGCGGCGATGCTCTACGGTTGACGCGATCGCCAAATTTCCCTATCTTGCTTGGCAAGGTTGCAGTGCTATCTGTAACCTTGACCCGGAACTCAATTGACTTAGCGCTACTGGCAGGTGTTGGAGCACCTACCAGCAGCTAACCCCCACACTGGTATGAGCAGTCTGGAGGCTAGAGCGATTATGCCCTAGCTACCTCGATCGCACCACGTTCTGCGGGGTGGTTAGGCCACTTGAGTTCTGGTTTCCTTCCGTAAACTCACGTTTCTGGAGACCAGACTCATGTTTCAATCTTCTGATGCAGGCGCGGCAGCGTCCATACTTCAGGCTGTCAATAAATCCTATGACCCGCAGTTTGAGGCGGTGCGGCATATGCTGTTTGGCAATTTGAGCGCAGTGCAGGCGACCATTAAGCTGCTGCACAAGCTGAACTATGCAGAGCCCAATGACTGGAGCCGTCCCGTTGCCACCGGGCAGCCGAATGAGGTGGTAGTGGTCTTGATGCGGCGGGTGCGGGTGGGGTAAGGGTATGGAGCGGGGCGATAGTCTCAAGAATGCCACTACACCTATCGCTTCACTCCAATAGCCAGCCAAATATCGACCCCACGCTTGAGTTCAATTCATTCGCAAAAGCGGGAGTTGGTAGTGACTGCCCGGGCTGGTCAAAAACTTCTGGCTGCTGCTTTGGCCGATACACAAAAACTGTTTGCTCATCGGGGTCAATTAACCAACCCATTTGCGTTCCATGATTAAGACAATGGAGAATATTTTTGGTTACTTTTGTTTGACTTTGATCAGGCGAGAGAATCTCAATTGTCCAGTTGGGAGCGAAGGGAAAGGTATTAGCAACCTCGCCATTTTCGTCACGAGGAATCCTTGGCCAAGTAAATACAGAAACATCTGGAATGGTTGAGCGGCCACCAAACGTACAGCGCAGTTCTGAAAATGCTCGGGCAATTTTCGAGGATTTAAGCATCCCATTAACAGCGGTAGAAAATTCAGTTTGAATGGTGCTGCGCTTTCCCTGTGGCATGGGCTTCTGGATGAGCTGCCCGGCAATATACTCGCTGGCAGGCTTAGTTTCTGGCAGCGTCAGAAATTTCTCCAGAGTAATGAATTTAGCTGGGGACTGTACCATTTAGTTCACGTACGGCGGGCGTGGCTGAAACTTCTATCAATCTTAGAAGATATCCTCACATGAAGCTTGCAACCAGTAACGGCAAGTAGCGTATCCATATGAAGTGTCCAGACTGCGTTGCAGAATGGACACTTTGGGGAATTTTCAGGCTTCGCGCTCGACGACGATGACGTTTTCGGTGACTTTTTCAAAGGTGTCGTCGTGGCTGATGACAAATAGCTGATTAAAGCTGCGGATGCGGGCGATCGCTTCGGCTAAGCTTTCGCGACGGGGGCGATCC
>JBCCNE010000661.1:0-1598 GCA_039026015.1 Cyanobacteria bacterium P01_C01_bin.70
GGTGGTAAAGCTGGAAAGAATGTAGCCTAAACCGACAATAATGCCGCCGATGGCAGTGGTGACCCGGGTGCCGATCCGAGGAATATAAAAACCCGCAACCGACACAAAGACAGCATAGAAAACCAACACAAATGTGTATGGCAATAGGCTTGCACTGGCACTAATTCCTAACTCATTTTCTAAAGGGGTTCTAAAGATACTCCAGGAATAGACACTGCCCAAACAGAGTAGAACCACCATCCCCAAAGGAATGAGAAGCCATCTCCCCTGATTGGCAGGTATGCCTAAGATCGCTATCTCCGGCTCATAATCACTGGTTATACCCATAAGCTTTGACTTCTCGAAGGATTAAGAACTTAATCAAGTAGCAGGGGAGGTGAGCAATAAAGTCGCCTGTCGCCCATATGCAGTCCAGCATGCGTCAATGCTGGAGCCACTTTCTGTGGGAGTTACGCCCATTATGAGATTTGGCAGTGTTGCTAGCGCCCTCCGACTGGATCGTCTTCCTTGATCAGGAGAGCAAGGAGGAATCTCAACCTTACCGCTAAGGTTGACTAGTCTGACCTGCACAAGTCTGGTCTGCTTGAGTCGCCAGATATCCATGCTGCTCCCCCAGTTTAGGGATGAAGACAGGCCTGGCTTTCATGGGGCAAGCCTGCAGGTAAGTTGCCTTTCCAATAGTCTGCAACTGCCCGATCTGGATTGGCTTCGGCGGTGGTCAACAGTTCTGTATCTCGCTGTTGTAACCGTTGCCGAACGCCCTCACCCGCGGAAGCAGCGATGGCAATATCGACATCATGCAGCGGATGGCGATTGCCGTCTTGTTGCACATGCCACTCGTGCAGACAGCCGATATTAGTTAAGTCCAACGTCCAGGCCAAGCTTATATCGACCTCATCAGACACAATATAGACTCTCCATTGCCTTGCCCTGCCAGCATGAGGAGCAATGCTGCCATCCTTCGCGACCGCGACCGCGACTAGTTTTTTCGTCATTTGACCAAATCCTCCAAACAGGCACAAGATCTCAAGCTCAGGGCTTTTACCAAGATGTTGTGGATCGATTGGTTTATTGGCTCTGAGAGGATGTCCGAATTGTAGAAGATGACAATCTTTAAATTGCTGTTACTAATTAAGCCTGTACTCAAAGGCCAAAAGCATCTGCTGAGACCCTTTTGCAAAATAGTTTGGGTTGATGTGCGAGTATTTTTGCCGGCCACGCAGAGGCGATCGCGTTTGCCGGCAAGATAGCGCTAATCCTAATTACCAAATTGGCAATTCCCCTAGAGGCTGTCATCATTTAGTGCCTGAACCCTGGTGCTGAGAGCAGTTCAGCCCCTAGCTAGTTTTGCAGAGCGAGCGCGGTAATGTCTATGCCGCAAGGCTTTCGAGTTTAATTGATGACGCGCCCTAATCCTCATCCATCGCTGGAAATGATTCTTCAATACGCCAGAGATCACTGCGATTTGCCATGAACCAACTGCGGGTTTCCGGAGTCAGATCATCCCACACGATATCCAGGTCAACGTGGGGCGATTCGTACCGATACTTGTAGCCCAGGGCATATAAATTTGACGCCACCGTTTCAGAAATTTCAAA
>JBCCNE010000662.1:0-1504 GCA_039026015.1 Cyanobacteria bacterium P01_C01_bin.70
AGTTTCCGGTCTCCAAATTCCACCAGCGTATGGCGGCATCAGCATGGGCCGTGGCGAGTTCCCGACCATTGGGGTGAAACACAAGCGATCGCACTAACCCGCCGGGACTTTCCAGTGTCTGTAAGCATGCGCCTGTCTTGACATCCCAAATCTTGGCAGTTTGGTCTTCGCTGCCGCTAGCGACGGTTTGCCCATCGGGACTAAAAGCGACGCCCCAAACGACGCTGCTGTGTTCTTGTAGGGTTTGGAGGCATCGCCCCGAGGCGATATCCCACAGCCGCACCGTGTAATCAACGCTGCCACTGACCAGAGTTTTGCCATCGGGACTAAAGGCGATCGACCAGACCCAGCCCTTGTGCCCTTGTAAAGTCATCAGGGGTTGACCATCGATTGCCCGCCAGAGCTGCACGTTGTAGTTGTTGTCGCCCATGGCCAGCAGCGTACCGTCGGGACTGTAGGCAATGGATAAGGCACCGCCAAAGGCTTGGGTAAAGACCGAGCGGACAAATTCGCCCCTGGACACATTCAGCTGATGCAGCGTCGCCCCCTGTAGATAAGCCTGGCGTAGCGTGAGTTGAGAAAAGTCCAGATCCGAGGTGGGTAACTGCGCCTGACAGCAGAGATTGAGCAAATTGCCCCCGGCATAACTGGCCCGATGAATATCGTGCTGGCGAATCATCGGCAGCAAAGTGCGAATCGCTAGGGTAATTGCAGTGGGTGTCGTATCTTGACCGATCACATGCTCAAGGATGGGCTGCATAATTAAACGCCCTTGGCTGGCCCGAATGAAGTCTTGCATGGTGGCTTTGATCAGGGCGTAGGCGGCAAGATGCGGCAGCGCGGTGCCATCTTCCCCGTCTGCGCCGAAATTCTCTGGATCAAGCAATTCTTCACTGACCGCCTCAATCAGACACAGGGTGATGTACTCCATCACCACCGGTTGTTGGGTGTAGGTGTTGCCACGACGGTCGATCAGCGATCGCCAGCACAGCGACTCCAACGTTTCCATCAAGCGGCGCTTGGCACAGCGGGGATAAATATCCGCCATCAGCTCCGAGATGCTAGTCCATTCGCGGTTAATCGCGAGCCAAAACATCACCGTTTTTTCCAGGGGGCTGAGACGGGCAAATTGTAAATCCAGCAGCTTTTTGGCCCCGTTAAATAGCAGCGTGTCCTCTTCTAAAAATAGGGAAATGTCACCCGAGAACATGTCGCGAATGGAGCCCCCCACGATTTGCAGCGCTAGGGGACTGTAGCCATACCGTTCACCCAGTTGTTCTTTCTGCGCGGGCGTGCCTCTGAGTTGCCGGACATCCAACATGGCTAAGGCTGCTTCCCGTGAGCCCTTGATTTGCAAAGCGCGAACGGTGAGATCGATGCCTTCAAAGGCAGAAATTTCGGCGGGTTTTTCGCGGCTCGTCAGCACCAGGCAGCTTTGATGATTGCCTTGCCCAATGACTTGCATCAAGTCCCCATAATTTTCATAGCCCGGCCGGAATTGTCC
>JBCCNE010000663.1:0-1503 GCA_039026015.1 Cyanobacteria bacterium P01_C01_bin.70
GCCAAGTTGGGCCAGGCAGCCGCTGGACTCAACCCCGACACTATTCAATACGCAGAAATTCCCAATACTGGTCATTTTCCAATGCTAGAAGCATCCACTGTTTACCTAAATACCGTGCAGACCTTTTTGAAAACGCCTTCGTTCTGTTAAGAATATGCCATCTAAAAATTATCTTGAGTCATTTACCCTATTCAGACTTAAAGTACAAAAATAATCAGGCCAACCTGCCAGAATTTTGGGCAGGTTGATTAGAGGCTATCATCATTTAAATTGCCAATACTTTGATAGCAAGGGTTTCAGCCTCCTAATATGGAATCCCGTCCCGACTCAATTCCCGAAGCGAAAGCGTTCCAGTATAGTGAACGTTAGCCAATATACGCTGATCTCTATGCTGCACTGTCTTATCAAACCGCTCTTTACAGCCGTGCTGACGGCTCTCGTCTTTACCAGCACATTCGCTTTTGCTGCCCCCAGTCTGGCCACCGGCATTTATCAGATGCCGCCTTTGGAAAAAGATACCTGGATTGTGGATGATGCTGGACTAATTAGCCGCATTAACGAAGGCAAGCTCGTTGAGCGCCTGCAAAATCTGGCTCAGGTCACTGGCAATGAAGTGCGCTTTGTCACGATTCACCGACTCGACTACGGCGAAACGACTGCTAGCTTTGCCGATGCCCTAATGAAAAGATGGTTTCCCGAGCCGGCAAGTCGGGGCAATCAAACGCTGTTGGTGCTGGATGAGGTGACCAACAGTGCTGCTCTGAAGATCGGCGATGTCTCAGCCGAACTGTTACCGAAAGACATTGCCGCTAGCGTGATCGATGAAACTATCGCGATTCCCTTGCGCAATGGCAACAAATACAATCAGGCTCTCCTGACGGCCAGCGATCGCCTTGTAGCAGTACTATCTGGACAGGCAGATCCTGGCCCACCCGCCGAAGCCACCGCCTTTGAAAGAAAAAGCACTTTTGCATCCGCTGAAGAAACCGAGGAAAATCGCAGCAATGCCACCATCATTGTCGTTGGTTTCCTGATTGCTGCCACTGTCATCCCAATGGCAACTTATTACCTATATCAATCAATCGGCGGCTGAAGTTTCAGTTTGAATAGTCCCACCCGCAGCCGATTAGCATTGAGGACCTAAGTTTTGAGAAAAAAGCGCTGCAGAATTCTGCAGCGCTTTTTTGGCTAGTTGATTCTGTACGATGTGGGTTGAACCAGAAAGCCAGACTCTAGTCTTGAATATAGTCTTGGTCGGCAAGCAGCGCTATTTCAGCGCGAACAAATTCGCGCCCCAGATAGGCGGCATGGTCAGTTCTAGTGACGGGACAGGGGCGATCGCCCGCCTCAAAAATGGCGATACACAGCTCTTTCGCTGTCTTACCGGTGTAGACGTGGGAGTGCTGACGTTGAACGCCTTGCTTACAGGGCAGCGGTTTTCCCGTCTCAGGATCGCAGGCTATGCCTTGGTCATTGATGACATTTGTGCTAAGCATTTCACAA